>CAYVJJ010000035.1:0-15196 GCA_964451655.1 uncultured Mycobacteriaceae bacterium
GCGCGGATGCACGGGCGGCTGCTGGAGGCGGCGCCGGGGCGCGAGCCGGCGGTGCTCGACCGGATCGCCGCGGGCGGCTACGACGACGTGGGAACCCTGCTGCGCAGCCCCGGCGCGGTGATCCTGGCGGGCGAGAGGCTCGCCGCGTCGCCGGGCGCCCTCACCGCGGTGTGCCGGCTGGCCGACGCCACCGGGGCCCGGCTGGCCTGGGTGCCGCGGCGTGCGGGCGAGCGCGGCGCGGTGGAGGCCGGCACCCTTCCGGGGCTGCTCCCGGGAGGCCGGCGACTCACCGACGCCGCCGAGCGTGATCATGTGGCGGCCCACTGGGGCGCGGACGCGCTGCCCGGGGAGCCCGGTCGCGACACCGCAGGGATCCTCGCGGCGGCGCGCGACGGGCGCATCGGTGCGCTGCTCGTCGGGGGTGTCGAGCCCGACGACCTGCCCGACGCGCACGGGGCCCGGGAGGCGCTGTCGCACTGCGGGTTCGTGGTGAGTCTGGAGATGCGCCGCAGCGCGGTGACCGAGGAGGCCGACGTCGTCCTGCCCGTGGCTCCGGTGCAGAACAAGGCGGGCACGTTCCTGGACTGGGAGGGCCGCGGACGGGTGTTCGAGGCGGCGCTGCCGGAGCCGGGCCTGCTCCCGGACGTGCGGATCCTGCACGTGCTCGCCGCGCAGATGGGAACGGACCTGGGGCTCGCCCACGTCGGAGCCGCACGCGCCGAGATGGCGGCGCTGGGCGCGGCGGAGCGGGACGGCGCGCCCGCGTTCCCGGTCCTCGGCGCCGCGGCCGCCGGCAGGGACCACGGTCCGGGGCTGCAGGCCGGGCAGGCGGTGCTCGCGACATGGCGCATGCTGCTCGACGGCGGGCGCATGCAGGACGGGCGGCCGAACCTGGCCGCCACCGGACGCGCCCCCGTGGTGCGTCTGTCCGCGGCGGCCGCGCAGGCGGCCGGCGCCGAGGACGGCGACCCGGTGACGGTGTCGACGGAACGGGGCGCGGTGACGCTGCCGCTGGAGATCACCGCCATGCCGGACACGGCGGTGTGGCTGCCGATGAACACCCCCGGAGCCGCGCTCTACCCGTCGCTGGGGGCGGGGCCCGGCGCCGTCGTCACGGTCCGGGCAGGGGGCGGGCGATGAGCACGGGCGTGCAGCCGCGCCTGCTGGCGGCGGAGAAGTTCACCGATCTGGCCGATTTCGGCCGCGACCCGTGGTGGCTGATCCTCGTCAAGGCCGTGCTGGTGTTCGCGTTCCTGGTGCTCACGGTGCTGGTGGCGATCCTCATCGAGCGCAAGATCATGGCCTACATGCAGAACCGCGTCGGCCCCGACAGGTGGGGGCCGTGGGGGTCGCTGCAGAGCCTGGCCGACGGCATCAAGCTGGCGCTCAAGGAGGGCATCGTCCCGGCGATGGTGGACAGGCCCGTGTACTTCCTGGCGCCGATCATCGCCGTGGTGCCCGCCATCATGGCGTTCGCGGTGATCCCGTTCGGGCCGGAGGTGTCGGTGTTCGGGCACCGCACACCGCTGCAGCTGACCGACCTGCCGGTGGCGGTGCTCTACGTCCTGGCGGTCACCTCCGTGGGGGTGTACGGCATCGTGCTGGCCGGGTGGTCGTCGGGCTCGACGTACCCGCTGCTCGGCGGCCTGCGCTCCACGGCCCAGGTGATCTCCTACGAGATCGCGATGGGGCTGACCTTCGCGGCGGTGTTCCTCGCGGCCGGCACCCTGTCCACCTCCGGGATCGTCGCCGCGCAGGGGCGGTTCTGGTACGTGCTCCTGCTGCTGCCGTCGTTCCTGATCTACCTGGTGTCGATGGTGGGGGAGACCAACCGCGCGCCGTTCGACCTGCCGGAGGCGGAGGGCGAGCTGGTGGGCGGATTCCACACCGAGTACTCGTCGCTGCGGTTCGCGATGTTCATGCTGGCCGAGTACGTCAACATGACCACCGTCTCCGCCCTGGCGGCGACGATGTTCCTGGGCGGCTGGCAGGCGCCGTGGCCGCTGAGCCTGTGGAGCGGGGCCAACAGCGGCTGGTGGCCGCTGCTGTGGTTCGTCATCAAGATCTGGGTGCTGCTGTTCCTGTTCATCTGGCTGCGCTCGACGCTCCCGCGGTTCCGCTACGACCAGTTCATGAACCTCGGCTGGAAGGTGCTCATCCCGGCGGCTCTGCTGTGGGTGATGCTGGTCGGCGTCTACCGGGCCCTGCGCGGCGACGGGCGCGACGGCCCGGCGGTGGTGCTGGTGGTCTGCGGGATCGCGGTCGCCGTCGCGGTGGCGGTGGCGGTGCGGCGGCACTATGCGGCCGAACGCGCCGCCGTGCGGGCGGGCGGCCGACGCGGGGAGACGGCCGGGCGGTCCGATCCGATGGCGGGCGGGTTCCCGGTGCCGCCGCTGCCCGGAACGCCCGACGGGCATGCCCTGCCGGAGGCCGCCGCCGGCCGGATCGGCGGGCAACAGGGCGCAGCCGGGAGCCGGAAGGAGAGCAGCGATGTCTGACCTGGGCGGAATGTTCGAGGGCCTCGGCGTCACGTTCGCCACGATGTTCGCCGAACCGAACACCGAGTTCTATCCGGAGGAGAAGCGTCCCCTGGCGGCCGGCTACCACGGGCGCCACCAGCTCAACCGGTACGCGGACGGGCTGGAGAAGTGCATCGGGTGCGAGCTGTGCGCGTGGGCGTGCCCGGCGGACGCGATATTCGTGGAAGGCGCCGACAACACCGAGGACGAGCGGTATTCGCCGGGTGAACGGTACGGGCGCGTCTACCAGATCAACTACCTGCGCTGCATCGGCTGCGGGCTGTGCGTGGAGGCGTGCCCCACGCGGGCGCTGACGATGATCTCCGACTACGAGATGGCCGACACCGACCGCGGCTCCCTCATCTACGGCAAGGACCGTCTGCTGGCCCCGCTCGAGGAGGGCATGGAGCCGCCGCCGCACCCAATGGCGCCGGGCGCCACCGACGAGGACTACTACCGGGGCAGTGTCGGCCCGGTGCCGCAGTCCGCCGGCGCCGGGGACGACGAGGCAGCCGGGGACGATGACGCCGCCCGGGGCGGGCGTGGCGCCGACAGCGGACAGGACGGCGCGGCGGGGGACGCCCGGTGACGGCGGCGGGGGCCGCGGTGCTGGCGGCGTCCGGCAGCGGTGCGGGGGGGACCCCCGGCGGCGCGGAGAGCATCGCGTCGAGCACGTCCACCGGTGAGGCGGTGCTGTTCTGGATCCTCGCCACGGTCGCGGTGATCGCGGCGCTCGGCGTCGTCGCCAGCGCGCGCGCCGTCTACTCGGCGCTGTTCCTGGCGCTGACGATGATCATCATGGCCGTCTTCTACATCGCGCAGGGCGCGCTGTTCCTCGGCGTCGTCCAGGTGGTGGTGTACACGGGCGCGGTGATGATGCTGTTCCTGTTCGTGCTCATGCTCGTGGGCATCTCGTCCGAGGAGTCGCTGACGGAGACGCTGCGCGGCCAGCGCGCAGCGGCGATTCTGGTCGGCATCGGTTTCGGGGTCCTGCTGGTGGGCGGCATAGGGCATGCGGTCGCGGAGATGGGGCCGGGCCGCACCGGGGCGCCGGGGCCCGGCCAGGACGGGCACATCGAGGCACTGGCCGACCTCATCTTCACCCGCTACCTGTGGGCGTTCGAACTCACCGGGGCGCTGCTGATCACGGCCACCGTGGGCGCGATGATCCTGGCCCACCGCGAGCAGTTCGGACCGGTGCGTACGCAGCGGGTGCGTTCCATCGAACGGTTCCGGACCGGTCGGCACGTGACCCCGCTGCCGCCGCCGGGCGTGTACGCGCGCGACAACGCGGTCGACGCCCCCGCCCGGCTCCCGGACGGAAGCTACTCGGCGCTGTCGGTGAGCCCCGTGCTGCGTGCCGGGCACACCATCGTGGGGCCGCCGCGCGACGAGGACGGCCGCCCGGTGGACGCGGCCGCGGCCCGCCGGGACGCCGCTCTCGGCGCTGCCGGCGACGGCGCATCCCCGGAGGCGCTGGCGGCCGGCGACGGGGAGGAGCGCGGCGACGGGGAGGCGCGCGGCGACGGGGATGAGCAGGGCCGCGGGGGAGCATCGGGCGGCGGGACGGAGACCGGGCAGGCCGGGAAGGAGGCCGGCCGCGATGAACCCTGACAACTACCTGTACCTGGCCGCCATCCTGTTCACCATCGGCGCGGTGGGGGTGCTGGTGCGGCGCAATGCGCTGGTGGTGTTCATGTGCATCGAGCTCATGCTCAACTCGGCGAACCTGGCGTTCGTGACGTTCTCGCGGCGTCTCGGCGGCCTCGACGGGCAGGTGCTCGCGTTCTTCACCATGGTCGTCGCGGCCGCGGAGGTGGTGGTGGGACTGGCGATCATCATGACCGTCTTCCGCACCCGCCGCACCACCTCGGTCGACGAGGCCAGTGAGCTGAGGCGATGATGACGGACCTTGCGGCGACGGGCGATCCGACGGGCGCGGCCTCGGTGCTGTGGCTGGTGCCCGCCCTGCCCGCTGCCGGTGCGCTCCTGCTGCTCCTGATCGGACGTCGCAGTGACCGGTGGGGGCACCTGCTGGGCTGCGTCACGGCACTCGGGGCGTTCGGCGTGGGGGTGGCGCTGTGGCTGCAGATGGCGGGCCGGGACGCCGCCGCGCGGTCCACGGACCAGAGCCTGTTCAGCTGGGTGCCCGTGGGCGGCTTCCACGTGGACTTCGGGCTGCGGCTGGATCCGCTGTCGCTGTGCTTCCTGCTCCTGATCACCGGCGTCGGTTCACTGATCCACCTGTACTCCATCGGATACATGGCGCACGGACCCGACCCGGGCGGGCGGTTCGGCGCGGACGCGCCGGGCCGGCGGCTGTTCTTCGCCTACCTCAACCTGTTCCTCGCGGCGATGCTGGTGCTGGTGCTCTCCGACAACTTCCTGGGCCTCTACCTCGGCTGGGAGGGCGTCGGCCTGGCGTCGTACCTGCTGATCGGGTTCTGGCAGTACCGGCCGACGGCGGCCACCGCGGCCAAGAAGGCGTTCGTGGTCAACCGGGTGGGCGACATGGGGATGGTCATCGCGATGATGATCATGTTCGCCACCGTCGGCTCTGTGGGCTTCGACGAGGTCTTCGGCGCCGCCGGCCGCATGGGGGAGGGCACACTCAACGCGATCGGCCTGATGCTGGTGGTGGCCGCGTGCGCCAAGTCGGCACAGGTGCCGCTGCAATCGTGGCTGGGTGATGCCATGGAGGGCCCGACGCCGGTGTCCGCGCTCATCCACGCGGCGACGATGGTGACCGCCGGGGTGTACCTGATCGTGCGCTCCGGCCCGATCTTCGACCTGGCGGAAGGCGCGCGGACAGCGGTACTGGTGGTGGGCACGGCGACGGTGCTGTTCGGCGCGATCATCGGCTGCGCCAAGGACGACATCAAAAAGGCGCTGGCCGCGTCCACGATGAGCCAGATCGGCTACATGATCCTGGCCGCGGGACTGGGGCCGGCCGGGTACGCGTTCGCCATCCTGCACCTGCTCACCCACGGCTTCTTCAAGGCCGGGCTGTTCATGGGGGCGGGCTCGGTGATGCATGCGATGCATGACGAGGTGGACATGCGGCGGCTCGGCGGGCTGCGCATGGCCATGCCGATCACCTTCGTCACCTTCGGACTCGGATACCTGGCGATCATCGGGATACCGCCGCTGTCCGGATTCTTCTCCAAGGACAAGATCATCGAGGCCGCGTTCGCCCACGGCGGCGCGGCAGGCGCGGCGCTGGGCATCGCGGCGATCGTGGGCGCCGGGCTCACCGCTTTCTACATGACCCGGGTGATGCTGATGACCTTCTTCGGCGAACCCCGCTGGCAGCCCACGCTCGACGAGGCGACGGGCGAGGTGAGCGTGCCCGAACCCGACGAGGCCCCCGCCTCGATGACGGTGCCGATGATCGTGCTGGCGCTGGGCTCCATCTTCGCCGGCGGTGCGCTCACCATCGGCGACCGGCTGCAGCACTGGCTCGCTCCGGTGACCGGTGCGACCCATGCCGAGCCGCCGATCCCGGTCTGGGCCATCACGGTGATCACGCTGGCCGCGGTGCTCGCCGGAGCGGGCCTGGCCTACCGGGCCTACGCGCTGCGCGAGGTCCCGGCGACCGCGCCCGAGGACGTCTCGGCGTTCACGGTCGCGGCGCGCCGCGACCTGTACGGGGACGCGTTCAACGAGGCCGCCTTCATGCGTCCGGGCGCGGCGCTGACCGGGTCCCTGGTGACCGTCGAGCGCCGCGGCATCGACCGCGCCGTCGAGGCGGCCGCTGCGGCGGTGATGGGGTTGTCCGGCGCCATCCGGCGGGTCCAGACGGGCTTCGTGCGCAGCTACGCGCTCACCATGTTCGCGGGCGTGACGATCGTGCTGGCCATCGTCGTGGTGGGGAGGATGTGGTGAACGGGTTCCCGTGGCTGACGGTGCTGTGGGCGTTGCCCGCGGCGGGCGCGTTCGCCGTGTTCGCCGTCCCCCGCAGCAGGCCCGCCGCCGCCAAGTGGCTGGCACTGGCGGTGTCGATCGGCACCTTCGCCGTCGCCGTCGTGCTGGCGGCGGGCTTCGACAGCGGCGGCGCGCGCTATCAGTTCGTCGAGGACCATTCGTGGATCAGCGCCCTGGGCGTGGGCTACCACCTGGGACTCGACGGCATCGGTCTGGCGCTGGTGCTGCTCACCGCGGTGCTGGTGCCGCTGCTGCTCGTGGCCGGCTGGCACGATGCCGGCGCGGGGGGACGGCGCACCCAGACCTACGTGGCGCTGGTGCTGGCCACCACCGCCATGGTGATGCTCTCGTTCACCGCGCTGGACGTGTTCCTTTTCTACGTCGTCTTCGAGGCGATGCTGGTGCCCCTGTACTTCCTCATCGGCGGCTACGGGCAGGACGTGCGCGAGGCGGGCGCGCGTTCGCGGGCCGCGGTGAAGTTCCTGCTCTACAACCTGCTGGGCGGGCTGGTGATGCTGGCGGCGGTCATCGGGCTCTACGTGGTCACCTCCGGCGACGACAGCCCCTTCGCCCACGGCACCTTCGACCTGCCGGCCATCGCCGGCGCCGTCTCCTCCGGACGACTGGACATGTCCGCGCCCGTCGCCAACGCGCTGTTCCTCGGGTTCATGGCGGCGTTCGCGGTCAAGGCCCCGCTGTGGCCGCTGCACACCTGGCTGCCCGACGCCGCCGTGTACACCACGCCGACGGTCGCGGTGCTGATGATGGCCGTGGTCGACAAGGTGGGCACGTTCGCCATGCTGCGTTTCGCCATCGGCCTGTTTCCGGACGCTGCGCACACGTTCGCCCCGTGGATCGTGGCGCTGTCGGTGGTGGCCGTGGTCTACGGCGCGATCCTGGCGGTGGGGCAGCGGGACGTGATGCGGCTGATCGCCTACACGTCGATCTCGCACTTCGGGTTCATCATCCTGGGCGTCTTCGCGCTGACCAGCCAGGGCCAGTCCGGTTCCACGCTGTACATGGTCAACCACGGCATCTCCACCGCGGCACTGTTCCTCATCGCGGGGTTCCTGGTCACCCGCCGCGGCACCCGCACCATCGCCGCCTACGGCGGCATCCAGCGTGTGGCGCCGGTGCTGGCGGGCACGTTCCTCATTGCCGGAATGGCCACCCTGTCGCTGCCGGGTCTCGCCCCGTTCATCAGCGAGTTCCTGGTGCTCATCGGCACCTACACCCGTTATGCGGCGGCCGCGGTGATCGCGACGGCGGCGCTGGTGCTCTCCGCCGTCTACATCCTGTGGCTCTACCAGCGCGTGATGGGGGGACGCACCGACGAGGGCAATCGGGAGGTCCGCGACCTGCGTCCCCGCGAGATCGTCGCGGTCGCCCCGCTGCTGGTGCTGCTGCTGGTGCTGGGGCTCTACCCCAAGCCGATCCTCGACGTGATCGACCCGGCGGTGGGGGCGACGCTCACGTCCGTGCACTCGCCCGACCCGGCGCCCACGGTGCCGGGCGGAGCCCCGGCGGAGGCGCAGGCCGGTGATGCTCCGGGGCCGGGCGCACCCGGTGAGGAAGGAGGGCACCCGTGACCGGGCCGGAGCTTTTCGCCGCGACGACGCCCGTGCCGGACATCGATTATGCCGCGCTGTCCCCGATGATCGTCGTGTTCGCGGCCGCCGTGGTGGGCGTGGTGGTGGAGGCGTTCATGCCGCGCCGCGCCCGTTTCGCCGCGCAGGCCGTCCTGGCGATCGCGGCGCTGATCGGAGCACTCGCCGCGGTGGTGACGCTGGCCGGCACCGAGCGCACCGTCATGGACGGGTCGGTCACCATCGACGGGGCGGCATTGCTGCTGCAGGGCACCATCGCCGTCGTCGGTCTGCTGTCGCTTCTGCTGTTCGCCGACAGGCGGATCGGCGTACACCGCGACCGCGCGGAGCGGGCCGCGGTCCGGGCCGGAACAGGATCTGCGGCCGGCGGCGCCTCCGGCGCGGGCAGCGCGGGCGGCGCGGAGTCCGCCGGTACCGGACCGTATTTCGCGCCGCAGGCGTCCGCCGTCCCCGGCAGCGCCGCGGAGGCCGTGGCCCGCCGGGCCGGAGCCATCCAGACGGAGGTCTTCCCGCTGGCGATGTTCTCGATCGGCGGCATGATGCTGTTTCCGGCGTCGGCCGACCTGATCACGATGTTCATCGCGCTCGAGGTGCTGTCGCTGCCGCTGTACCTGCTGTGCGGCCTGGCCCGGCACCGCCGGCTGATCTCGCAGGAGGCGGCGCTGAAGTATTTCCTGCTCGGCGCGTACTCGTCGGCGTTCTTCATCTTCGGCACCGCCCTGCTCTACGGTTACGCGGGGACGGTGTCCCTCAGCGGCATCGGGCAGGCGGCCCGCTCCGGGGTGGAGGACGGCGGACCCGGCGGCGCGACGGTGCTGGCGCTGGTCGGCGCGGGGCTGCTGGGCATGGGCCTGTTGTTCAAGGTGGGGGCGGTGCCGTTCCACTCGTGGATCCCCGACGTCTACCAGGGTGCGCCCACGCCGGTGACGGCGTTCATGGCCTCGGCCACCAAGATCGCCGCCTTCGGGGCGCTGCTGCGCGTATTCCTGGTGGCGCTGCCCGCGATCCACGACCAATGGCGCCCGGTGCTGTGGGCGGTGGCGGTGGTGACGATGGTCTACGGCTCGATCGTGGCGCTCACCCAGACCGACATCAAGCGGATGCTCGCGTACTCGTCGGTCTCGCACATCGGTTTCATGCTCACCGCGCTGGTCCCGGCCGGTGATGACGGGCTCGCGGCAGTGCTGTTCTACCTGGCCGCATACGGGGTGAGTGCGCTCGGCGCCTTCGCCCTGGTGGGGTTGGTGCGCGCGCCCGGAGGGCCGACGGCCGGTGAACAGCTCGCCCCGGAGGAGCCTGATACCGCCGCGTGGGCCGGTCTGGGGAGGCGGCACCCGGTTTTCGCGACGGCGCTGTCCCTGTTGCTGCTCGCCTTCGCCGGGATTCCGCTCACCAGCGGCTTCGTCGCCAAGTTCGCGGTGTTCGCAGCTGCGCTCGACGGCGACGAAATCGCGCTGGTCGTGATCGGCGTGGTGTGCAGTGCCATCGCCGCGTTTTTCTACGTCCGCGTCATCGTGCTGATGTTCTTCGCCGAACCGACCGGTGCCACCCCGGCGGTGGTGACCCCCGGCCCGCCGACCATGGTGGCCGTGGGCGTGAGCGTCGCGGCGACGGTGGTGCTGGGCGTGGCTCCGCAGCCGCTGCTGGACATGGCGGTGTCGGCCGCGCCGTTCTTCTCCTGACGCCGTGGGGCGCAACGGGGTCGGGGTCGAATGCAGCCATCGCTGTCCGAGAATAGGCGGGCTCGTGTTCGCGGCCGCCGAGACGAGGACATTCGGCGCTGGAGAAGGCCGGGTTACTTCCTCTGATTGCTCCTGTGTTGGTGTGTGCTGTTAGGGTCCGTGCCGGTGATCCGCTCCGGGAGGGGAGCGGATCGGTCTTTTCCGGGGGGGGGGGGGGTGTTGATGACTCGGTTCTCCATGGCCCTGCGCACTGCTGCAGCGGCAACGGCACTCGGGGCGGCGGCCGCGTTCCTGTCTGCCGGCACGGCGGCGGCGGAAGATCTGGCCCCGCGCACGGCGACGGTCGCGACGGTCGACGGGTGGGATGTGTCGGTGACGGCATCGGACCTGTCGGTCCGTCCGGTGCCGAATTTGGCCGGTTCCCCGTTCACCCGTGAGGGGTTCGTGTCCGCGACGGTCACCGGCGAGGTGCATGGTCAGGGCACTGCACCGGTGCGTTCGGGCACGGTGGAGCAGGGCATTCAGATCGGCTGCGGGGTCGATGTGTCCAGTGGTGCGACGCTGGGGTTGAACGCGACCTTCGGCCCGAACGTGGGCATCACGATGGCGGGCCCCGGGCCCGTCGGTGGGGACCAACGCGCCCACCGGCATCCGCGGCCGCGATCACGGCGGCCGTCTGGCTTAACGGCCGCCGCATGGACCGGCGTCACGCCCGCGAGGGGTTCGCCGACGCACGGGAGCTGCGCCGCCGGTCACTGACCGAGACCACGGCCCGCGCCGCGGGTTTCGCGGCCCGCGTCTCCCTCGACGACTTGCCCCGCTTCCGCCGCCGCCGCGCTCCCAGCAGTGACCTCGCGGTCGACGTGGGTCAGGTGATTGGCGGCCGCGGGCACATGTGGGCACAGTTCAGAGACGGGGCCTTGGTCGAGGGGCCGACAGGGTCGGGCAAGACCTGGCGGATCGCCTGGCACCGGGTGGTCGAGGCACCCGGGTTCTGCCTGGCGACCACCACGAAACCTGATTTGCTGTGGTCGACGGTGGCTGAGCGCAGCGCAGTCGGGGAGGTCTATGTATTCGCCCCGGAGAGCATTTGCGCCTGGCCGCACCGGCTGCGCTGGTCCCTGATCGCCGGGTGTGATGACCCGGATACGGCACTGCGGCGGGCCGAAGCGCTGGTGCAGGCCATGCCGATCGACGACGCGAAAAACGGGGCCTACTTCACGGCGAAGTCGATCGTGCTGGTGCGCTGCTACCTCTACGCCGCCGCGCGGCTGGACGCATCACTACGCACGCTGCGTACGTGGGCTTCGAGCAGGCAGGTCCCCGAAGTACGGACAGTGCTGACCCGCGAACGACCCGATTGGGCCGCGGAGCTTGAACAAACCCTGGGGTCGAGCGCCGATAGCTCCGAAGACATCATCGGTGCCACGTCGCGGCTGCTCGAACCGCTGGCGTCCCCGGCGCTGATGGACACGCTCGATGTGCCGGTGTCCGAATCAGCCGATCTGCGCGAGATCATCGCCGGCGGCACGAACACGCTGTATCTGCTGTCGGAGGGGTCCTCGGCGTCCGCGGCACCGTTCGTGGCGGCCCTGGCCGCCGAGGTGCACCACGTGACGAAGAAGCTCGCGCTGGATATGCCCGGCCAGCGCCTCGATCCCCCGGCCACACTGCGTTTGGACGAGCTCAACAACGTCGCACCCATCCCGCGCCTGCCCTCGCTTATCACGGACAGTGGCGGCCGGGGAATCTGCATTTGGGGGTTCGTGCACTCGGCGGCACAGAACACCGACCGGTGGGGGCAGACCGGCGGTCGGCGGCTCACGACAGAGTCGCCCATGCGGATCGTGCTGCCGGGTCTGGCCGACGATCAGGAGCTCACGTCCCTGTCGCGGCTCATCGGGGATCGCGACGACTTCCATAGTCACCGCAGCGGTCCACGGCGCGTACCCATAATGCCGGCCGCGGAGATTCGGCAGATGCCCGCCGACCGGGCACTGGTGATCTATCGCGGCGCGAAACCCGCGTTGGTGTCGCTGCCGACCGTGTGGGACACGCCCGCCCTGCGCGAGCGCGTGAACGCGTCGCGGGACTACTACGACTCGATCTGCCGACAGGAGGCCGCGTATGCGTGAGTATGTGCCCGGTCCCTACGACCTCGACGCCCTGCAGGCCCGCCGGGCGGCGGACGTGCTCGGCGAGCTCGCGACGTGGGTTGAATGGCTGCGACGAACCTACGAACTCGACGCGATTAAGCCGTGCTGGTGGCGCCACCCGGCCCTGGTTCGTGAGTTGCTGGCCGCATTCCTCCGTTGGCGTGACGCCTACGAGCATGGCGCCGCCGAAACCGCACCGTTCGCATGGCACAGTGACGTGCTGCGTCCCCTGGTAGCGAGGCTTGCCGAGATTACGAATATGGAGTCGTGCACACCCTCCGAGTGCGGGCTGCGACCGTTTCCGGCGACCACCGATCCGGCGTTGGCGGAGTTCCTTGCGCAGCTCGCTGATGGTACTGCGGCACTGGACGATACGCTTCCGACGTGGGAGGTCGGGCATGAACGGATGCTCGACCTCGTCGACGCCGGACAGGCGCAGTCCGCCGATCCCGATGACCCGTACGCGACGGTGACCTATCAGGGTCGCCAGTGGGTGTTCGACCCGGCCTCGGCGGCATTCCGCCGCCGCATGTAGAGCCCGGGGCAGCCGCCTGGCACGACGGCGGCACCGCCCAGCCCGCCGCGTGAAGGCGGCGGCTGCCCCGACAGGCCCCCGCGCAGGTGTCCCGACCAGGACTGCGCGGGGGCCTTCTCCTTGCCGGGTGGCCGCGGCGATGCAGGGGGAGGCCGGCACGCAGGGTGGTGGTGATTCCGGGCGAAGCGCTATCGGGACCGCGGGGCGGCTGAGTCTGCCCCGGTGTCCGGCGCTACGGCCAGTTTGTCGGCGGAGACCGGACTGGCAGTGTGTCGTCCCTCCGTGGGGTCGCGTGCGCCTATGGCGGGTCTGGGGGCCTGACTGCGCGTCGAGGGGGGCGGCCTCCTTAGCGGAGGACGAGGGCATTACAGATCGGCATCATTGCGTTGTATTCCGCCGCCACAGCAGTACCTGTACGCGAGTCTGAGCCGGGAACCAGGGGATACGCTCCTGTCGGAGCGCTCGGACAAGGGAGAACTGCTGTGCACAACTGGATACATAACCGCCGTGGACGGTGGAGAGCGTTCCTCTCGCTCACTGCCACTGCGACCATCTTGGCCAGCCCCGCGATGGCGATGGCAACGCCGAGCCCTTCGCCTTCACCAACACCGACCGCGTCCGTACCGGCGACGGCCCAGGCGTCGCCGTCCAGCCCGCCGTCGTCGACTACCGCCGCCGATACTGCGGATCGCGCGGAGTCCGACAAGATCGCTGCCGTCCCTGTCGACGCTCCTCCGTCGTTCTCGCAGCTGACTGAGCCTCCCGAGCGCGAGGACACGCCGCACCACGAGGGCGAGGAGATCCTGCGGGCACAGCAAGACGCTCTGACTGTCCCGGCTGACGAGCTTCCCGAGCCGCCGGCAGCCCGGGCGGCCCGGATACAGAGCGAGCCGCTCCCCGAGGGGTTCACCGAGGAAGACGCGCGGTTGTCGTTGCGGATGCAGACGGCGCTCGCTGCGGACTGCCAGGTCTACTTCCCGTCTCCGTTCGCCGTGTGCGGGGAGATCCGCAACAAGTACAACGCGATGGGCGGTTCGGGAAGTTGGCTCGGCTTACCCAAGACCGAGGAACTGCAGAACCCGGGTGCGACCGGTTTCCGTAGCGAGTTCCTCCATGGCTCGATCTACTGGTCGCCCACGACCGGGGCCCACCCGGTCACGCCGTTGTTCATGACGAAGTGGAACGAGCACGGCTGGGAGGCCGGCTGGATGGGATATCCAACATCAGACGAGATTGGGAACCCAGACGGGCAAGGCACTCACCAGGAGTTCGAAGGGGCGGCTCTGTATTGGAATATATTGGCCGGAGTTAATGCGATAGGAGGCGCGATCCGTGATAAGTGGGAAGATCTTGGTGGTTCAGGTGGAAGTCTCGGATACCCAACGTCAGATGAAATTGGTACGCCAGACGGAATTGGAAGATACAACAGTTTCCAGGGTGGAATGATATATTGGACACCACTCACCGATGCGCATCCAGTGCAGGGTGCCATCCTAGACGAATGGGCTAGTTCGGGGTATGAATCTGGAATCTACGGCTACCCGATTGAAGATTCAGCACAGTTCGATAGAGGAATTAGTCAGTCATTCGAATTCGACGATATATTTTGGTTCTTTCGTGATCCAGTAAAGCCGGTTGCTGGCGATTATGAGTACAGTTTCAATGAATTAAACGTGACATATATAGATAGCGACAATAATGGCACGTTTACGGGGCAAATGTCCGGGTACGGTTCGGCCAATCCTCAATGGAGGATGGCCTGGTCATTCAAGTTAAGTCCATACTTGATGTCTATTTCGTCCGGGCTACAGAGTTGTAAGGCTGGACTCATGAAAGACGGACAGCCAACGGGGTACTGGGATGAGCATCCAAATATTCCGATTGATTACACTTGGCACTCATCAATTCAGGGAATAGATAAGGGGCCCTCGTATATGCTTGGAGGTTACTGCACGTTTCCGGTGGTGGTTGCTGGTAAAGCTGGAAAGGCTGTGGTAAAAGTGAGGTTTGCATTTTCACGAGAGTCGATAAAAGACTAGAGTAGGAAAGTGCTATGTATTATGAGAGGGTGCGACATAGAAATGTCTACTGAGACACCGAAGCCGCCTGGATATGATGAATGGATAATTCCTTTTGGGTCGTCAGTGACATTTCCTGATGCGCCAACTATCGAGAGGGCTGTAGGTGCCGTAATGGATGATCTGAAGGCTACCGGAGTTGACGGCTCGAATGATCTGTCGATAGTTATCACCTACACGCCAGTGGTAGGTTGGTCTGCGGGTGTTAAGCGCGGAGATGAAATGCATTTACGCGGCTTCGAAGCAGATTCTGGATATGCGTATTGCGCATCGCAAATAGCTGATTCTGTTAGCGATATGATGTCAGGGTATTTATTTATACAATGGCCGGTTATTAACGGTACAATGACGACAGCAGAAGTGCGTGATGGACGAGCGTTATGGGTGGATATTAATAAGAAAGAGGAAGTGGCACAAATAGGTAGACTGAGTGCGGTTTAGTTGTAGACGAATTATGTATTTTCCGGAAAGTAGTTGAGAGAGTATTCGCCGTGTCGATGCCGGTACTGCTCTCGGGTAAGTATGCTCGATTGATTGGATGTCGGATTCGGTCCGCATGTCAGACACGCCGTGCGGCATCAGGCCAGGACAGCCCGCTCAACGTCGAAGAGCCAGATTAGTCGGGTGGTGATGCCCTGACCTCGGGTTTCGTGACGGCGTGACCGGCGTGGCGGCTGTGAAGGATGTGACCTAGG
>CAYVJJ010000036.1:0-15191 GCA_964451655.1 uncultured Mycobacteriaceae bacterium
CGGACGAACACCGCCGCGGTCAGCCCGGCAGGCGCACGGGCATCAGCAGGTAGGTGTAGCTGCCGGTCGAGGCGGGGAAAGCGCCCGCGTCGTCCGCCTGCGGCAGCTCCTCCGCCGCGGGGCACAACACCGCGGGCCGGCTGGGGCTGGTGAATCCGAAGTGCACGTGCTCGGTCCCCAGAGCCCCGAGACCTTCCTGCAGGTACGTGGGGTTGAATGCGATGGTGAGCGGCTCGCCGGCGAACTCGGCGGGCAACGATTCCTCGGCGCTGCCGGAATCGTCACCGCCGGCGGCGAGCACCAGCCCGTCCTCGGAGAACTGCATGCGCACCTGCGCTCCGCGCTCGGCCACCAGGGCGACGCGCTTGATGGCCTCGGTGAGCGGTGCGATCTCCACGGACGCGACGGCGGTGTGGGTGGCCGGCAGCAGTTGGCGGAACTTGGGGAACTCCGCATCGAGCAGCCGGGCCGTGGTCTGGCGCGGACCCGCGGTGACACCGAGCATGCCGTCGGCCCCCACGGAGGCGCCGTCGCCCATCTCGATCTCGATGTCCGACGCGCCGGAGGATGTCATCGTTTTGGCGGCCTCGGAGAGCGTGCGCGCCGGCACCAGCACAGCGGCCTCGAGATCGTCGGTGGCCGGCTTCCACTCGAACTCGCGCACGGCGAGCCGGAACCGGTCGGTCGCGGCCATGACGACGGTCGATCCCTCGATCTCGACGCGGATGCCGGTGAGCATGGGGAGTGTGTCGTCCTTGCCGGCGGCGACCGCCACCTGGCCGACCGCCTCGGCGAACTCGTCGGACGGCACTGCCCCGGTGCGTGCCGGGGGAGTCGGTAGCTGAGGGTAGTCCTCGACCGGGATGATCGGCAGCGAGAAATGCGCCCGTCCCGCGACGATCGCCAGATGGGTGCCGTCGAAAGCGACGTCCACGGGCTTGTTCGGCAGCGCCTTGGTGATGTCCGCCAACAGGCGTCCGGAGACCAGGGCCGTGCCGGACTCGGGGACCTCGGCGGAGACCTGCATGCGCGCCGACGTCTCGTAGTCGTATCCGGAGACGGTCACGCCCTGCTCGGTGGCCTCGAGAAGGATGCCGCGCAGCACCGGGACCGTGGGGCGGGCCGGGAGGCTGCGGGCCACCCAGGTGACCGCGTCCTGGAAGTCATCTCGGGTGACACGGAATTTCATGCCCGCAAGCTCCATCAGACCCGGGAATCCTTCCAGTGAGCCGGCGGAGTCCGTGCGCGTCCGGCCCGGGATGCGGTCATCCGTGGACACTCGACGCTCCGGTCACCGCTGGTGACGTGCAGTGCGTATTCGGTGGAACCCAGATTAGCCGACGGCACCGACAGCGCGTCGCGGCGTCCGGGGACTCCCCCGTCGGACGTCGGAGGCCCGCCGTAACGCGCGGATGGGGCGTCGGTGTGGACGGGGGAGTGCGGACCGGTACGTGGCGGACCGGAGGGCGTGGGCGCGCCGTCCGGTCCGCCACGGGACTTTGCACACAGGCTGTTTTGTAATTTCCTCTCTAGTAAAGAACTAGCAAGTAGCAGTAGGTCCTGTGGATCTTGTGCATAACCACCGGATCAGCAGGTGGGCCGGTGCGGGAGGCTGTGCACCGGGCCGTGGACGGTGCTGTGGACCGATGGGGTCGACTGTGGAATGCCTGAAGTTGTCCGCACCCGGTCCCCAGGTTCTCCCCAGGGTTTCGCGGTTATCCCCATGGTTGTCCACAGGTGTGCAAACTCTTCACCCGAGTCACACGAGTCCCTGTTGTCACGGATTCGGCAGCGACAGGAATTGCTGCGACCCCTCCGGGTCGGGCGCCGGAGGTTGGTGCGCGCGGTGGTGGTCGGCGATGGGGCGACAGTCGCGCGGGCCTTGGCCGGAGAAGAAAGGACGCACCGACGGGAAATCGCGCGGGGCTCGGCCGTGAACCGCCCGGGATCAGAGCTTGGAGCGCTGCTTGATGCGCGCGGTGAGCTCCTGCACCTGATCGTAGACCTTGCGACGTTCGGCCATCTCGCCGCGGATCTTCTTCTCCGCGTACATGACCGTGGTGTGGTCGCGCCCGAACGCCTGCCCGATCTTCGGCAGCGACAGGTCCGTGAGCTCGCGGCACAGGTACAGCGCGATCTGGCGCGCAGAGGCGATCTGCCGGGCCCTGCGCGGGCCGCACAACTCGTCGATGGTGGTGTCGAAGTACTCCGCGGTGACCGCCATGATCGTCGAGGCGGTGATCTCCACCGTCGCGGTCTCCGGCGCCAGATCCCGCAGGACGACCTCGGCGAGGCGCACATCCAGGGGCTGCTTGTTCAGCGAAGCGAAGGCGGTGACGCGGATCAGCGCCCCCTCGAGCTCGCGGATGTTGCGTTCGATGCGGCCGGCGATGAGCTGGAGCACCTCATCGGGCACCTCGATCGAGTCCATCTGCGCCTTCTTGGACAGGATCGCGATGCGGGTCTCGAGGTCCGGGGGCTGGACGTCGGCGATCAGCCCCCACTCGAAGCGGGTGCGCAGACGGTCCTCCAGCGTCGCCATCTGCTTGGGCGGCCGGTCCGACGTGATGACGATCTGCTTGTTCGCGTTGTGCAGGGCCTCGAAGGTGTAGAAGAACTCCTCCTGGATGCCCTCTTTGTTCTCGATGAACTGGATGTCGTCGACCAGCAGAACGTCGGTCTCGCGGTAGCGGCGCTTGAACGCCACCTTGCGGTCGTCGCGGATACTGTTGATGAAGTCGTTCGTGAATTCCTCAGTGGATACGTACCGCACCCGCAGCCCCGGGAACAGGCGCTTGGCGTAGTGGCCGGCGGCGTGCAGAAGGTGAGTCTTTCCCAGGCCGGACTCGCCCCAGATGAACAACGGGTTGTAGGCGCGGGCCGGGGCCTCGGCGATGGCGACGGCCGCGGCGTGCGAGAAGCGGTTCGACGGCCCGGTGACGAAGGTGTCGAAGGTGTACTTGGGGTTCAGGCCGGCTTCGCGGGCGCTTCCGGCGGCCTCGGGTGCCGGGATATTGAAGTGCGAGGGCCACGTGCGGTCGAGGCTTTCGCGGGCCTCGCGCTCCTCCGCGATGAGGTCCTCCTCCGCCTCGGCGGACAACTCGTCCCGGCGGCCCTGCAGGAGGGTCGCTGTGTCGGAGTACTGGGGTTCCGCCGGGTTGGATGCCCACATCCCGGCCGCCTCCGCCGGTGCGGAGACCTCCGGGGACCCGGGGCTGCGATCGGTGTCCGGCGAATCGGGGGCCGGGTCGTCGTCGAGCGAGGTGTCGATCCGGACCGCGATCTCCACAGGCTCGCCCAGGTGCCGCTCAAGGGCGTCGGAGATCGGTTGTCGCAAGGACCTTTCGATGGCGTCGCGCGCGAAACTCGACGGGGCCGAGAGCAGGGCGAAGCCGCCGGCCAGGGTGATCGGCTTGGCGAGCAGCAGCCAGGCGCGCTGCTGGCGGCTCAACGGCAGGCCGGGCGTGGCGGCCGAGCCGTCGGATTCGTCCGCGGAGGTGAGTTCGGAGACGACGATCGGCCACACTCGTGACAGAACGTTCGGGTCTACCTCCACAGAACTTCGTCCTCCCCTGGCGTCGTTGATGTCGAAAAACGGTCGTGTTTCGGCGATAAGCTGCGAAAACACGTGTCTTGCGCGGTGGTGGGCACATGATGTGCCCGACTATCGCCGATGTATCCACATGATTATCCACACCTGTGGACAACTGTGGACGATAGCGGACCACTCGGCGCGCGAGTGGTCCGGTGACCCGGCACGACTGCCCACAGTTCTGGGGACGAACCTGTGGAGAGCGTCGGTTCCGTGTGAAGTTCTGTTGTGTTCTTCCGTGTCGGTCGGTGCCCGCCCGGCCGGCGGGTTCCGTCGAAGGCGGTGAGCCGCAGTGCGCGACGCGGTGCCGGGGCGTCCCGGCTCATGCCTCCCAGCGCGGTGCCGTTACCGCTTTGTCACCTTGGAACGCTAACAAGGGGCACACGGTTGTGCAACGGAAGCACACAGATCCGTGACGACCGCAAGCACCCGGCCGCGTGTGGCGTGTCGCACACGGCGGAGTGTGTGCAGGCAGGACCCGCTGCGGGCCTTCGATCTGCGGTTTGACCTCGAAGCATGTCCTTCAGTAGTCTCGGGCGGTCGCCCGTTTCATCCGGGACGTCTTCGGCATGGGTAGATCAATGCAGGTCTGCGCCGTGGGTCGCGTCGTTTTCGAGTAGTTCGATCGGTGCGTGCGGCCCGGGGCCGGGTGGTGCAGTGAGCCGCGCCGTGATTCCGGTCGCGGTGATCCCCGTGGTCGTGGGCGGCCGGTGACGTGCAGACCGACCGTACGTGGGTGCCTTGCGCACCACAGACCAGCCGTGGCGCCCCAGGGTGCCGGAGGACGTTAAGGAGAAATCACCGTGAGCAAGGGCAAGCGGACTTTCCAGCCGAACAATCGGCGCCGCGCGCGCGTTCATGGCTTCCGGCTGCGCATGCGCACCCGTGCCGGGCGCTCGATCGTCGCGAACCGTCGCCGCAAGGGTCGCGCCTCGCTGTCTGCCTGATCGGCGGCGGAGGCGCGGAACGCGACAGTGCTGCCGGACCGGTACCGCCTGCGGCATCGCAGTGACTTCACCGCGGTGATGCGCGGCGGCCGCCGGTGCGGACGCCGCGACCTCGTCGTCCATGCAGTGACCGAAGACCTGCTGGTCGCTGAGCATGGTCCGCGCTTCGGCCTGATCGTGAGTACAGCCGTCGGGAACTCGGTGGTTCGCCACCGGGTGTCCCGGCGGCTTCGTCATATCGCTGCCCGGTACGTGGACCGGATGGATCCCGGCACCTCTGTTGTGCTGCGGGCGCTGCCGGGATCGGCGGATGCCACCTCGGCGCAGCTCGACGGTCAGGTCCGTAGCGGACTGCGCAAGCTCGGGGTACTTGAGGACACGGCACCATGTCGATGAGCGCGGCGGTCGCGGGGATGGCCCGGTGGCCGGCGCAGGCGGCGGTGTTCGTGGTGGAGCTCTATCGCACTTACGTCTCCCCCACTCGTGCGCCCACGTGCCGGTTCACCCCGACCTGCAGTGAGTACGCCGTGACAGCCCTGCGAGAATGGGGCCTGCTGCGCGGGTCAGCGCTCGCGGGCTGGCGACTGCTCAAGTGCGGCCCGTGGTATCCGGGCGGGTGGGATCCGGTGCCGGAACGCCATGGACGCCGCAGTTCTGATACCACGGGCACGTCGGAGGCGGCCGCGATCACGCGACCGGCGCCGTCGGCCGGCCCGGACGGAATCACTTCGGGTGACCGTCATGATTGACCTCAACGATCGTTCGACGTCGCTTCGGACGGGCTGCACCGCAGTCTGCGCTGAGAATAGGAGTGCCTAGCGCCGTGCTTGACTTCATCTACTGGCCTGTCTCGTGGATCATGCGGATGTGGTACAAGTTCTTCGAGCTCCTCGGCCTGGGCTCGCAGAGCGCGATCACATGGGTGCTCTCCGTCGTGTTCCTGGTGTTCACTCTGCGTGTCATCCTGTACTGGCCCGCGGTCAAGCAGATCCGCACGCAGCGTCAGATGCAGGAGCTTCAGCCGCAGATCAAGGCGCTGCAGAAGAAGTACAAGAACGACCGCCAGCGCATGGCGGTGGAGATGCAGAAGCTGCAGAAGGAACACGGGTTCAACCCGTTGCTGGGCTGTCTGCCGATGCTCGCCCAGGCCCCGGTGTTCATCGGTCTGTTCCACGTGCTGCGTTCGTTCAACCGCACCGGCGGCATCGGCCGCGTCGTGAACGTCTGTGAGGACATCCCGGACCCGGCGACCTGCGCGAAGGTCAATGCGGGAATTGCGAACTACGCGTTCACGCCCGACGACGTCAACAACTTCATGCACGCCAACCTGTTCGGCGTGCCGCTCTCGAGCTACATCACGCAGTCCGCGGAAACGTTCAAAGGCTTCTTCGGCTTCATCGATACGCCGTCGCGCGCGCTCATCGCCGCGGTGGCGGTGCCGTTGATGATCGTCGCCGCCATCGCCACCCACCTCAACGCCAAGGCGTCCGTGGCCCGACAGAGCCCGGACGCAGCCGCACAGCCGCAGGCGAAGATCATGAACAAGCTCGCGGTGTACGTGTTCCCCCTGGGCGTTCTCGTCTCGGGCTCCTTCCTCCCCGTCGCCATCCTCATCTACTGGGTGAGCAACAACGCATGGACAGTGGTCCAGCAGCACTACGTGTTCAAGAAGATCGAGAAGGAAGAGGACGCCAAGAAGGAACGCCTGGAGCAGGTCCGGGCAGACCGCGCACCGAAACCGGGTGCCCGGCCCTCACAGGGCAAGAAGGGCAAGGCCAGGCAGTCGACCGCGGTGATCGACGGCGACGTGGTGGGTGACGAGCCGGACACCCCGGACGATGCTGCCGCCGCCGGCGCCGAGGCGGACACTGCGCAGCGCAACGGCCAGAAGCTCTCCGGTGGGAAGCAGGCGGGTCAGAAGCAGGGCGGTGCCAAGTCCGGTGGGTCCGGCAAAGGTGGCAAGACCGGCGGTGGACAGGCACGCCAGGGGCAGAAGGGGCCGCAGAACCGGAAGGGTCCCCAAGGGCAGAAAGGCGGCCAGGGGCAGAAGAACCGCCCTCAGGGTCAGCGCTCCGGTGGCGGCGGCCCCAAGGGCGGCCAGGGTGGTCAGAAGAAGTCCGGCGGGAAGAAGAAGCGACGCTGATCGCCGCGGTTGCCGGACCCTGACCAGGTTGTCCTGTGCGGGATCCGTTCGCATCGAAAGGCATCACGATGGCTCCCCGGCGGGGGACACGAGACAAGGAGACACCACGTGGCACACGACGACGTGCTGCAGCCCGATGAGGCGCAGGCGGCAGAGCAGCAGAGCGCCGACGACCGTTCCGACGCCGTCGGAGACGCCGGCAGCGCAGACGACGCGAACGGCGACGGCGGCGGTGCGGACCAGTTGAGCGGTGAGGACTTGCTGGTCGAGGAAGGTGAGATCGCGGGTGATTACCTCGAACAGCTCCTTGACGTGCTCGACTACGACGGGGACATCGATATGGACGTCGAAGGGCGCCGTGCGGTGGTGAGTGTGGACGGGGGCCGTGATCTGGGCAAGCTTGTCGGTTCTGATGGCGAGGTGCTCGACGCCCTTCAGGAGCTGACCCGCCTGGCCGTGCAGCAGCAGACCGGGGTGCGTAGCCGGCTCATGCTCGACGTGGCCGGGTGGCGCGCCGGGAAGCGGGCCGATTTGACGCGCGTGGGCACCGAGGTCGCCGAGCGGGTGAAGGAGAACGGCGAGCGGGAGGAGCTCAAGCCGATGACGCCGTTCGAGCGCAAGATCGTGCATGACGCGGTCGCTGCGGTGGACGGCGTGTACAGCGAGAGTGTGGGCACTGATTCCTCACGCCGTGTCGTGGTGCTTCCCGAGTAGTCGACGGTCGTCCGCTCGGTATGTTTCCGGCCCCTGTGGTTCGTCCGCAGGGGCCGGAGCGTTGCGGCGAGACGAGGCACGGCGCCGGCCGAATCGGGCGGCCGGCAGGTGGGCGCGTGCGGGGACGGCCACAAGGGTGGAGTCCGCCCGACGGCCTGTCGAGGACTGATGGCCGCACTCGCCTGGCACCGGGTCCAGATGCGGCGATAGCCGACGATATCCACAGGCGCGGGGTCCGGACTTGTGTGCCTCGTTGTCTACCCGCGACAATGATCGATGGCGCTGCGGCGTGAGTACCCGGTGGCCACGTCGGCGCGATGAGGGTGTCGTTGTGGCGAGGACGCTGACCAAGCGGTGGTGTCGGTCCGGCGACGGGTCGTTCCTGACGGATGGCGGCTCGGCGTCACGAAGTATTGCCGATGTCGAGTTACATCGATGTAGTTTCTGCATGATCCGAGTTGTCTGTCTCGAGCGAGGTTGTTTCACGTGGAACATGGCGTTCCGGAGTCCGTACGGGAGGCCGCGGAGCGGGTCTTCGGTGAGCGGCTGCCGTTGGCGATCGGGTTCTATGAATCGCTGGCCACCGACGGTGTTGAGCGCGGTCTTATCGGCCCTCGTGAGGTTCCGCGTCTGTGGGAGCGTCACATCCTGAACTGTGCAGTGCTGGGTGAACTGATCGACGCCGAGGCGAAGGTGGTGGACATAGGCAGCGGAGCCGGTCTGCCCGGAATACCTCTCGCGATCGCCCGCCCCGACCTGACTGTGCTTCTCGTGGAACCTCTGCTACGTCGCACTCGGTACCTGGGTGAGATCAATGAACGCCTGGAACTCGGCGCGGTGGTGATCCGCGGCCGCGCAGAACAGTCGGGGGTCGTGAAGGAGGCCGGCGGTGCGGACTACGTCACCTCACGGGCCGTGGCCCCCCTGGAACGTCTGGTCCCCTGGTCCCTTCCGCTTGTCCGGAAGGGCGGTCGAATGCTGGCGATCAAGGGTTCGAGCGCGCAGGATGAGATCGACCGCTCGCGGCGCGAGTTGGAGAAGGCCGGGGCCGGCGATCTCAAATTGCTGACCTGTGGGGAGGGCCTCCTTACTATGCCGACTACTGTGGTATCCGCGACTCGTGAATCACGGAAGACCGCGCGTGCCCACTGAGAGGGTCGCCTCGAGGCGAGGGCAATCGCGTTGTCACGTTGTTGGGGTGTCGGCGTGCGGCAGGTGCGGGCACGGTTTCACGTGAAACGGTCTGTCGGCGATGGAGAGGGTTTCACGTGAAACGAGGCGACAGGCCTACGTGAGCGCCGCGCTGACAACGCGATCCGTTTCACGTGAAACGGGAAGCAGGAACGAGATGAACCGCTAGATGACGACCCAACGGACGGTGGCATGACCAACGACACTGCGGACGATGTGCAGCATCCACGGCCGACGCCCGACGGACTCCCCCGCCCGGACGGCAGGCGGGTGATCACCATCGCGAATCAGAAGGGCGGGGTCGGTAAGACCACGACTGCCGTCAACCTTGCCTCGGCGCTCGCGGCGCAGGGGCTGTCAGTGCTTGTCATCGATTTGGACCCCCAGGGCAACGCGAGCACTGCCCTGGGCATCGACCACCGCTCCGGCGTACCGTCGTCGTATGAATTGCTCATCGGTGAGGTGGACCTTGCCGAGGCGATCCACCAGAGTCCCCACAACGACAACCTCTACTGCGTGCCCGCGACCATCGATCTTGCCGGCGCGGAGATCGAGTTGGTATCGATGGTGGCCCGTGAGGGTCGCTTGAAGAACGCGATCGACCACGCGGCACTCGATCGGCACCAGATCGACTATGTGCTCATCGATTGCCCGCCCTCACTCGGACTGCTCACGGTGAACGCGCTCGTCGCAGCGCGTGAAGTCCTTTTGCCGATCCAGTGCGAGTACTACGCCCTCGAAGGTGTCGGTCAGTTGCTCCGCAACATCGAGCTGGTCCAGGCGCACCTGAATCCGTCGCTGCATGTATCGACAATCCTGCTGACGATGTATGACGGACGGACCAAGCTGGCCGGGCAGGTGGCGGAAGAGGTTCGCAATCATTTCGGTCAGGTGGTGCTGAAAACGATCATCCCCAGAAGCGTGAAGGTTTCCGAGGCTCCGGGCTATGGTCTGACGGTGTTGGAGTACGACCCGGCGTCACGTGGAGCGATGAGCTATCTGGACGCCGGCAAAGAAATAGCGGAACGTGGTGTCGCCACGGTGAAGGTGCGGGAGCAATGAGATGAGCCAGACACGAAGGGGCGGCCTCGGACGAGGGTTGGCTGCTTTGATCCCCACCGGCCCGACCGAAGGGCCGCGCCTGGGTGCAGCGGCGGCGGACGTGGTCTTCGGTTCAGAATCGCCGGTGATCGGCCCTCCTTCACGTGAGAGCGACGAAGCGGACCAGGATGCCCGCGACGATTCGGCATCGGGCGATTCGGCGACCACCGAGGACCCCACGGTCGACACCGCGGACGGGACAGACGAGGCTTCCGGCTCGAATCAGCGTTCCGACACCCGCAAGGCGCGCAGCGGGGACTCCGGGCCCGACACGACCGAGTCGGACGATACGGGCGGCACCGAGAGGTCCGTCGTTACCGACGGATCCGGGTCGGGCTCCGACACCCCCGGTTCTACTACCGGTGCTTCCACGTCGAACAGGAACGGGGCGCGCTCGGACCGTTCCTCTTCGCAGCCGGCGCGGAAGGTGCGTTCGGCGGACGGGGTAGATGGCGTGGGCTCTCAGGAGGGGATCGGCGCTGAGTACCGCGAGATCCCGCTGGAGCAGATCGAGCCGAATCCGAAGCAGCCTCGACAGGTCTTCGACGAGGAGGCGCTGGCGGAGCTGGTGCACTCGATCCGCGAGTTCGGCCTGTTGCAGCCGGTCGTCGTACGCCAGGTCGCGCCGGAGAGCTATCAGCTCATCATGGGCGAGAGGCGCTGGCGCGCCAGCCAGCGCGCCGAGACCGCGACTATCCCGGCGATCGTGCGGGACAACACGGACGACACCCTCTTGCGCGACGCGCTGTTGGAGAACATCCACCGCGTGCAGCTGAATCCGCTCGAGGAGGCGTCGGCGTACCAGCAGCTGCTCGAGGAGTTCGGAGTCACCCACGACGAACTGGCGTCTCGGATCGGTCGCTCGCGTCCCGTCATTTCGAACACGATCAGGCTCCTCCGGCTGCCGGTCCCGGTGCAGCGACGCGTTGCAGCCGGTGTGCTGTCGGCCGGACACGCGCGCGCGCTCCTGTCCCTCGAGGCCGGCGCGGAGGCACAGGAGGCCCTGGCGGCGCGGATCGTGGCCGAAGGCATGTCGGTGCGCGCCACCGAGGAGGCGGTGACGCTCGCTAACAAATCGGGCGACTCCCCCACGCCCGCCCCGGTGCGGCGCAAACCCATTCAGATGCCTGCGCTTCAGGAGGTCGCCGAGCGGCTATCGGACAGCTTCGATACCCGAGTCACGGTGAGTTTGGGGAAGAAGAAGGGCAAGATCGTCGTCGAGTTCGGCACCGTCGACGATCTGGAGCGCATCATCAAACTCATGGAGCACAACGAGAGCTGAGCGTCGGAATCCGGTTACTCGGGGATCGAACCGCCCATGAGCTGCCATACGGGGATGTTCTGTCACTGTGATGAATTGGCGAAGGGGTTCGTTCGTGGGCGACGGCGGTGTCCGGCACAACGGCGGGAGGTGATCGGGAAGTGCCAGTGGACACCACTCCCCTGACGCTCTCTGCGGCTGAGGATCTTCCGGGGCACGCGCGCACGTGCGTGTTCTGGGAAGTGGATCCGGTGGCGGGCGCGCACTCGCCTCTCGATGCCGCCTTCGAGAAGGAAGCATGGCTGTCGATGGTCATGCTCGAGTGGGGCTCGTGCGGGCGGATCGCGTGGAACGGCGCTGGCGCTGTCGGGTACGCGGTCTACGCACCACCAGCACTGGTCCCCCGGGCGAATCGGTTCCCGACGGCGCCAGTCAGCACGGACGCGATTCTCCTGACGCAGCTGAAGAGCAGTGGCGGACGATCAGCAGCGGAGAACGCAGGCCGCGACCGCGCGTTGTTCGACGCCGTCATCGGCGACCTTATCCGGCGTGGCGTGCGGGCAGTGGAAGCGTTCGGCTATCGGCAGGCCGACGCCGGAAGTCCGGAGGCCGCGGCGGTGGACCCGGCTGATCTCGTGCGGGCTGTACCCGATTCGGCGGGTCTGGACTGTTCGTGCATGCGCTGCATGATTTCGTGCGAATCCTTGGCGGCGTGGGGATTCGAGGAGGTCGCGCCGCACCACCGGTTCCCCCGCTTCCGGCTGGAGCTTGGCCGCGACCTGGGCTGGAAGGCGGAGGTGGAGGCGGCGCTCGACAGCCTGCTGGCGGTGTCCGCGGCCGAGTCGACACTGAGCGGGCGCCGGCCGTTGGTCACCGTGCACGATTCCGCCGCGTGGCCCTGATTACTGCACGAGCCTTATGGCGCCTGATGCAGCCGGTGGTAATGGCCCTGCGTCCCGCTGCGAACGTCGCGTGACAAGGGAACGGCAGGTCCACTCTCGACGAGAAGGACACCGGTGACTGACATCCCACCCGACGCCACGCAACCACTGCTGGTCGACTTCATCCTTTCGCTGGACGGCTGCGCCGACGGTGACGGTTGGACCGGGTGGTGGGGGCTGCAGAGCCCCGAAAACCTGGAGCGGCTGGCTCAGGAGCCCGACGATCTCACCTCACGATCATGGGCGCGTACACCTTCCGCCTGATATCCGGCATGGTCGCGCAGACGGCGCAGATCGATGTTCCGGATGCGGAGAAGGCCGGCTTCGCGCCGATGGACCGAATGCCGAAAGTCGTCTTCTCCCCGAGGCTCACAGAGCCTCTGGCCTGGTCGAACACCACGCTGGTCAGCGGTGATGCCATCGAGGCGGTGCGGGAGTTGAAGCGCACGTCCTCCCGGCCGCTCACCACCACGGGCAGCATCAGACTAGCGAGCACCCTGATGGAGGCCGGTCTCGTCGGCTACGCCTGCTCCTCGGCCAGCAGACGCGAGAATGTATAGCTTCCGGTGGGCTGGTCATCCTTGTCGAGCAGGTACAGACGTTTGACGGCCACAAGGATGGCCTCGGCGATGATGTCGCGGGTGTGAGGGTTGGCCAGCAGTGTGAGATCCGTCGAGTTCGACAGGTAGCCGACATCCACCTGCGCGACCGGCATGCGCGTCAGGCGCAGGATATCCCAGGTGCGGGCGTGGCTGCGGCAGTCCCTTAACGCGGTGCGGGCAACGATCTCCCGCTGGATGAATCCGCTGAGGATGGAACCGATCATCGAGGTCGACCCGTGCGAGTTCCCGAAGTGGAACGTGGCGACGCCGTTGGGCCGCGGCGAGACGGCGGAGCTGGCCTGAATCGAGATCATCAGGTCCGCGCCGAACGCATTGGCGATGTGCGCACGTTCTGCGATGGTGGGGCTGTTTCTGTGTCCCCGCGTCAGGATCGTCTCCATCCCCGTGGCGGCCATGCGGCCCTCGAGCCGGGTGGTGATGTCCCACGCGATGTCCGCTTGGGTGATGACCTCGTCGTCGGCGTGGGGGTTTCCCACCACGAGGCCCGGCTCGGTGCCGCCGAGGCCCGGATCCAGCACGATCCGTTTGCCGGCGAGGCGGGGCCCGGAGCGGCGCACCAGTTCGCGTTCGGTGAGCGCGTGCGGGGAGCCGCCGGTGACGCGCGTGCCGAGGAACTGCAGTGAACGGAGCGTGGCGGGGCCGCAGATCCCGTCGGCGGACAGGCCGTACTCGGTCTGGTACGACACGAGGGCCTCGTGGGTGGCGTAGCCGAAGAAGCCGTCGACGAGGTCGCGGTAAAATCCCAGATCCTGCAGCCGCAATTGGAGTGTGGCGACATCATCGCCGGTCATGGGTGCGCCGACCTGGTAGGTGAGTGTGCGGGCGCCGAGACGGTAGGAGGCGTCCCGCAGCGCCTGGTATGTGGCGGGACCGACGACGCCGTCGACCAGTAGGCCGCGCTGCTGTTGGAAGGTGCGGATCACGAGGTCGAGATCCTCGTCGAATACGGCCTCGTTGCGGTTCCATTGATCGCTTCCCACCGGCACGGAGGGGTCCACCGCCGCGTCGCCGTACAGCATGCCGAGGCCCGTGAGGATGGTGCGCACCTCCGCCACCGCGGCACCACGGGAACCGAGGCGGAGTAGGTGCATGCCGTCCATACC
Source organism: uncultured Mycobacteriaceae bacterium (assembly GCA_964451655.1). Taxonomy (GTDB): domain Bacteria; phylum Actinomycetota; class Actinomycetes; order Mycobacteriales; family Mycobacteriaceae; genus Tomitella. The sequence continues at coordinate 13,617 of CAYVJJ010000036.1, forward strand.
TTTCACGTGGGTTCGCACACTGTGGTGCCGGCGGAGCCGTGTCCTGACGAAGCCAGGCAGGCCCGGCGGCCGCAACGGGGACCGGCCTGGCGCAATGCGCGTGTCCGCGGTCATTCTTCCAGAACAGCGCCGGGATGGCCGAGTGGGGCGCGGGTCTGTGACGCGCGTGGTGGATGGGTGCACGGTGACTGCTGCGGCACAGCGGCGTAAAGCGCGCCGGACGGCGGTGAAGGTATGTATGCGCAGGCCCCGGCGGCAACAACCGCCGGGGCCTGCGGCCGGACGACGATCGTCAGATCCTGCCGGAGAGCAGCTCGAGGATCTTCGACTTCGATTGCGCGCCGACGAGCTGCCCCACCTGCCGACCGTCCTCGAACAGCATGAGCGTCGGGATCGACATGATCTGCAGGTCACGCTGGACCCCGGGGGCCTTGTCGACATCGACCTTCGCGAACGTCACCTTGTCCGAGTGGGCGCCGGCCAGCTCCTCGATGACCGGTGCGATCATCTTGCAGGGACCGCACCACGTCGCCCAGAAATCGACGAGGACGGGCTTGCTGCTCTCCAGCACGTCGGACGAGAACGAGTCTTCAGTGACGGTGATCGTCGAGGACGACATGGGAACCTCCCGATGATGGTGGTGGGTCAGACGGTGGCCGTGACGGTGGCGGGGGCGTCCTTCTCGGCGAAGTCGCCCGTGCCCGGATCTGTGCCGGCGGGGTGCGCGGCGAGCCAGCGCTCGGCCTCGATGGCCGCGGAGCAGCCCGTCCCCGCCGCCGTGACGGCTTGGCGGAACGTGCGGTCGACGAGGTCGCCGGCGGCGAAGACGCCGGGTACAGAGGTGGAGGTCATCGGTGAATCGACGAGGACGTAGCCCTCGGCGTCGGTGTCCACCTGGCCGCGGACCAACTCACTGCGCGGATCGTGGCCGATGGCGACGAACATCCCGGTGACGTCCAACGTCGACGACTCGCCGGTGATGGTGTCACGCAGGTGGAGGGTCGACACGGAGTTCTGTCCCTCCACGGACTCGACCGCCTTGTCGGTGAGGAAGCGGATCTTGTCGTTGCTGCGGGCACGCTCGAGCATGATCCGGGAGGCGCGGAACTCCTCGCGGCGGTGGACGATCGTCACCGAGCGGGCGAATTTGGTCAGGAACGTGGCCTCCTCCATCGCCGAGTCGCCGCCGCCGATCACCGCGATGTCCTGGTCCTTGAAGAAGAAGCCGTCGCAGGTGGCGCAGGAGCTGACGCCGCGGCCCAGCAGTTCCTGCTCGCCGGGAACCCCCAGATATCGGGCGGCCGCGCCCATAGCGAGGATGACCGCCCGCGCATGGTGGACCTCGTCGCCGACGGTCACCGTCTTGACGGGGCCGGACAGATCGACCGCGTCGACGTCCTCGGTGCGGATATCGGCGCCGAACCGGAGCGCCTGTTCACGCATCTGGTCCATCAGCTCGGGCCCCATGATCCCCTCGGCGAAACCGGGATAGTTCTCCACGTCCGTGGTCGTCATCAGGGCGCCGCCGAACTGGGAGCCCTCGAACACCACGGGTGCGAGTTCGGCGCGCGCGGC
>CAYVJJ010000037.1:0-15162 GCA_964451655.1 uncultured Mycobacteriaceae bacterium
GGGACTGAGCCCCGCCTACGGGGCTGTCGCTCACGGGGCCGTCCCACACGGGGCCGTCCTTCACAGGGCCTCCGGCTCCCCCGCGAACGCGGACGCGAGCCGGGCGGAGAGCGCCAGCGCCGCACGCGCCCAGTCCGGGTCGGTCCCCGCCAGCCCGCACTCGGGCGTCACCAGCGTCTGATCCGCCAACACCGTCCGCGGGAATCCCAGCCCGTCGACCATTCCCACCGCCGGTGCTGCGAGCCGGTGCCAGTCCGGCGGCGGGCCGGCGGGACGCTGCGAGGGCACCAGGCCCAGCGCCAGCATCCGCCCGGCGTCGAGCCACTCGCCCAGTTCCTCCATCACGGCGGTGCCGACGGAGGGCGCGTCCCCGGTGGCCGGCCCACCCGCCCCCGGCGGGTCCGCGAGCGCCAACGACACGCCCGCCACGGGCAAGCCCCGCAGCACCCGCAGCGGAGCTCCTGCCGCACGGCAGTGCACCATCATGGGCGCCCCGTCGGCCGCCTCGAGAACCCGTTCGAGCAACCCGGACGCCTCATGCTCCGGCAACGTGCGCACCGGATCGAAACGCGTGGGTCCCGGCACCGCGCCGGCGAGCGCGTCCGGCAGCCGCGGTTCGTCCAGTTGCAGCACCGGCTCCATACCCAGGCGGCGCCGCACCGTCGTCACGTGGTCCCGCACCCCCTCGGCCAGCGATTCCCCCAGATCGCGCACCGCGCCGGGGTCGGTGAGTACCCGGCGACCCGTGCGCAGCTCCAGTTCGACTGCCGCGGTGACCGGGCCGCATGCCTGCACCTTGAACGGGGCGCCGCAGCCGCGCACGCCCGCCCTCTCGCAGGCCTCCTCCGCCGCATCCAGGTCGCGGGCGAGATGCGCCCGCGCAGTCCGCAGCACTGAACCCCGGCGGTCCGCGAGCCGGTAGCCGGTGAGCGAGCGGTCCACCGGCAGGTCCACGAGCAGGGCCGCCGTGCGTCCGATCATGTCCGCGCCGATGCCCCGGCCGGGCAGCTCCACCAGGTGCGGCAGCACTCCGAGTTCGCCCAGTACGATCCTGGCCGCCTCGCGCTCATCGACGCCGGGCCAGGACCCGATGCCCGTGGCCGCCCCGCGCGGGAGCGTCACCGATGCACCGTCGCGGGCGCCGCGGCGCTGATGGTGCCGCTGCCCAGGACGATGTCCCCCGCCGGATCCGGGCGGTACAGCACCGCCGCCTGCCCGCGGGCCACGCCGGTGAGCGGTTCGGCCAGGTCGATACGGATGCCGTCGCCGGTGGCCTCGGCTTCAGCACGCGCCAGCCCGCCGTGGGCGCGCACCTGCACGACGCAGTCGAAGCGCCCCTCCGGCGGCAGAGCGGACGTCCAGCGCGGCTCGCGGGCGCTGATCGACCACACGTCGAGGTCCTCCGCCCGGCCGACCGAGACGGTGCCGGTGTCCGGATCGATCCCGGTGACGTAGCGCGGCCGGCCGTCGGGCGCCGGGTGCTCGAGGCCGAGCCCCTTGCGCTGTCCCACAGTGAACCCGTGCACGCCTTCGTGGCGCCCGAGCTCGGCCCCCGATTCCGCATCGACCAGGGCCCCCGGCCGCACCCCGATGCGGGCCCCGAGGAACGCGCGGGTGTCGCCGGTGGGGATGAAGCAGATGTCGTGGCTGTCGGGCTTGTCGGCGACAGCGAGCCCGCGGCGTGCCGCTTCGTCGCGGATCTGCGGCTTGGGCGTGTCCCCCACCGGGAACATCGCGCGCTCGAGCTGATCGGCGGTCAGCACCCCGAGCACGTAGGACTGGTCTTTGCCGGCGTCGACGGCCCTGCGCAGGACGCCGTCGGACAGACGCGCGTAGTGTCCGGTCACCACCGCGTCGAAACCCAGCGCGAAGGCGCGGTCCGCGACGGCGGAGAACTTGATCTTCTCGTTGCACCGCAGGCACGGGTTGGGGGTCTCGCCGGCCGCGTAGGAGTCGATGAAGTCGTCGATCACGTCCTCGCGGAAGCGCTCGGCGAAATCCCACACGTAGAACGGGATGCCCAGCACGTCCGCCGCGCGCTGCGCGTCGCCGGCGTCCTCCCGGGAGCAGCACCCCCGTGCACCGGTGCGCAACGATCCCGGCGCGGTGGACAACGCCAGATGGACCCCCGTCACCTCGTGCCCGGCGTCGACGGCCCGCGCGGCGGCCACCGCCGAGTCGACGCCGCCGCTCATCGCCGCAAGGACCTTCATCGCACACTCTCTTCCCGCTCGCGTTCGCGTTCGTTCCGCTCGCCCGCGTCCCGGCGGCGGTGCCCGTCGGCCATGCCCGCCGCCCGCGCACGCTCCACGACTCCCGGGAGCACTGCCAGGAGCCGCTCGACGTCCTCGGGACGCGAAGTGTGGCCCAGCGAGAACCGCAGCGAACCGCGGGCGGTCGGCGGATCCATGCCCATCCCGATCAGCACGTGGCTGGCCTGCGGCACCCCGGCCGTGCATGCCGAGCCGGTGGAGCATTCGATGCCCGCCGCGTCCAGGAGCATCAACAGAGAATCCCCCTCGCATCCGGGGAAGGTCAGGTGGGCGATCGTCGGCAGGTCCTCCGCCCCCCGTGCGCCGTTGACGATCACGTCGGGGATCGTCTCCACAGCGGAGGCGACGAGCCCGTCGCGCAGCGCGCCGATCCGCCGGAACTCCGGCTCCCGAGTGCGCTGCGCCTCCCGCGCGGCGGCGGCCATCCCCGCCGCGCCCGCCACGTCCACGGTTCCCGAACGCACCTCGCGCTCGTGCCCGCCGCCGTGCAGCAGCGGCACGCACCCGACGTCGCGGCGCAGCAGCAGGGCGCCCACGCCCTGCGGGCCGCCGAATTTGTGGGCGGCGATGCTCAACGCGGACAGCCCCTGGATGCCGAAGTCCACAGGCAGGTGTCCGACGGCCTGGATGGCGTCCGTGTGCATCGGCACGCCGTACTCCGCCGCGACCTGTGCCAGAGAAGGTATCGGGCTGGCCGTGCCCACCTCGTTGTTGGCCCACATCACGGTGACCAGGGCCGTCTCATCGGCGTGGTCCGCGAGTGCGGCGCGCAGCGTCTCCGGCAGCACACGGCCCTGCGCGTCCACGGGGAGCCACGTCACCTCCGCGCCCTCGTGCTCCACCAGCCACTCCACCGCGTCGAGCACCGCATGGTGCTCGACCGCACCCGCCAGAATGCGGCGTCGCGCAGGGTCCTCGGCCACGCGGGACCAGAAGATCCCTTTGACCGCCAGGTTGTCCGATTCGGTGCCGCCCGCGGTGAACAGCACCTCCGACGGGCGTGCCCCCAGCACGTCGGCCAGCGCCTCCCGCGACTCCTCGACACGGCGGCGGGCCGATCGACCGGAGCCGTGCAGTGACGCCGGGTTGCCGACGGTGCCGTATGCGTCCACCAGCGCCTCGATCGCAACCGGTCGCAACGGGGTCGTCGCAGCGTGGTCGAGGTATACGGGCCGGGCCGGAGCCGCGACGCCGCGGCGCGGAGCAGAGCCCTCGGACCGGACGGAGGGCGCTGCACCTCCGTCGGAGCCGGCACTCGGGGTGGTCGAATCCATTGCCCGACCAGGATAGCCGTGACCCGTCCGCCGCCGCCGCGGGCGGGGGTCCGCCCCGGGTCCGCCGACCGTCCGATACGAAGAACGGCGGCCCCGCCCCCCGGATCCGGGGGCGGGGCCGCCGACGGCCTGCCGGGCCGATCAGCCCTTGTGGGCCTTGACCGCCTCGGTCAGCTGCGGAGCGACGTTGAACAGGTCGCCCACGATGCCGTAGTCGGAGATCTCGAAGATCGGGGCTTCTTCGTCTTTGTTGATCGCCACGATCGTCTTGGAGGTCTGCATGCCCGCCCGGTGCTGGATCGCACCCGAGATGCCCAGGGCGATGTACAGCTGCGGCGAGACCGTCTTGCCGGTCTGGCCGACCTGGAACTGGCCCGGGTAGTACCCGGAGTCCACCGCGGCACGGGACGCGCCCACCGCCGCGCCCAGGGCGTCGGCGAGCGGCTCGATGACCTTCTCGAAGTTCTCCGCCGACGCCACGCCGCGGCCGCCGGAGACCACGATGGTGGCCTCGGTCAGCTCCGGACGGTCGCCGCCGACGACCGGCTCGCGCTTGGTGATCTTGGTCGCGTTCTCGGCCGCCTCGGGCACCGCGACGTCCTCGCGGGCACCGGCGCCGGCCTGCGCCTGCACGTCGACCGAACCGGGGCGGACGGTGATGACCGGCAGGTCGCCGGTGGCCTTGGCGTCCACGGTGAACGCGCCGCCGAAGATCGAGTGCACGACGGATCCGTCGCTCTTGACCTCGACGACATCGCCGAGGAGCCCGGAGCCGATGCGGGCCGCCAGGCGGCCGGCGATCTCCTTGCCCTCCATGCTGGCCGGGATGAGCACCGCGGCCGGCGATGCGGACTCGGCCAGCGCGGCGAGCACGTCGACCTTGGGCGTGACCAGCACGCCGTCGACCGCGTCCGACTCCGCGACGTAGATCTTCTCGGCGCCCGCGTCGGTGAGCGCCTGCTGCAGCGCGTCCGCCGTGCCCGAGGGCCCGGCGACGACTGCGGCGGGCTCACCGAGCGCACGCGCAGCGGTGAGCAGCTCGGTGGTGACCTTCTTCAGCGCACCCTCGGCATGCTCGACGAGGACGAGTACCTCTGCCATATCCGTTTACTCCTTAAATGGTCTGGTGGTCGGGCGGGGATCCGGTCAGATGATCTTCTGGCCGACCAGGTACTTGGCGACGTCGTTGCCGCCCTCGCCCTCGTCCGCGACCTTCTCGCCGGCGGTGCGCGGCGGCTTCGGAGTGGCGGCCGTCACCGCGGAGCCGGCGTTGGCGACACCGACCGTCTCGGGGTCCACGCCGATGTCCGCGAGGCTGAAGACCTGCACTTCCTTCTTCTTCGCGGCCATGATGCCCTTGAAGGACGGGAACCGCGGCTCGTTGATCTTCTCGTTGACGCTCACGATCGCGGGGAGCGGAGCCTCGAGCTCGAAGGTGCCCTCGTCCGTCTCGCGCTCGCCGGTGATGGCGCCGTCGGACACCGAAATGCTGCGCATGTGCGTGAGCTGCGGGATCCCCAGGTACTCGGCGATGATCGCCGGGACCGCGCCGGAACGGCCGTCGGTGGCCTCGTTGCCGGCGATGATCAACTCCGCGCCCTCGATCTGGCCGATCGCGGCGGCCAGCGCCCAGGAGGTCTGGATGGCGTCGGAACCGTGGAGCGCCTCGTCGTTGAGGTGGACGGCTTTGTCCGCACCCATGGACAGGGCCTTGCGGATGGCCTCGGTGGCACGGTCGGGGCCCGCGCACAGCACAGTCACCTCGCCGCCCTGGGCCTCCTTGATCTGGAGGGCCTCTTCGACCGCACGCTCGTTGATCTCATCCAGCACGGCGTCCGCGGCCTCGCGGTCCAGGGTGAAGTCCCCCTCGCTGAGCTTGCGCTCGGACCAGGTGTCCGGAACCTGCTTGATCAGTACGACAATGTTTGGCATCGGTCTTCTCCGACCTCCTGTGGTGTCTGCGGTCACCCTTGCGCCGCATGGTTGAACGCCTGCGCCAGCGGGCCGGGGGTGAAACTGCCACTGCCAGTTCTAGCGCATCGCGGAGCCGTCCCGCCATGCAACCCCCACGCACATGTTACTAGTCGGTAACCTGAACGCAAGCCCCGAAACCTGCGGGCACCGCACCGTGGATCGCCCCGGCCGAGGAGGACCTACTAGCGTGCAACGGGTGACCGACACTGCAGACCGGGCGGCCGCGGCCGCTGCCGGCGACTCCGCGCTCCCCCTCACCGGGGAGCGGACCGTGCCCGGCATCGCCGAGGAGAACTACTGGTTCCGGCGCCACGAGGTGGTCTACCTCGCCCTGATGGACGCCTGCCGCGACCGGATCGTCGTCGACGCCGGATTCGGCGAGGGCTACGGCGCCGCGCTGCTCGCGGGGGCGGCCTCCCGTGTGATCGGCGTGGACTACGACGCCCCCGCCACCGCGCACGTCGCGCGCCGCTACCCCGACGTGGCCGTGACCCGCGGTAACCTCGCGGCCCTGCCCGTCGCCGACGGGTCCGTCGACGTCGTGGTCAACCTGCAGGTGATCGAGCACCTGTGGGATCAGGAGCAGTTCCTGGGCGAGTGCCACCGCGTGCTGCGCCCGGGCGGGCGGTTGCTCATCAGCACTCCGAACCGCATCACCTTCTCCCCCGGGCGCGACACCCCGCTCAACCCGTTCCACACCCGCGAACTCGACGCGGCGGAGCTGACCGGACTGCTCACAGGGGCCGGTTTCACGCTCGACGCGATGCGGGGCGTCCACCACGGGCCCCGGCTGGCGGAGCTCGACGCCCGGTACGGCGGGTCGCTCATCGACGCCCAGGTCGAGCGCGCGCTCGCCGGCGAGCCTTGGCCGCGCGGGCTCGCCGAGGACGTCGCCGGGGTCGCAGCCGACGACTTCCTGCTCGCCGGAGGCGGGGACGCCGGCACGGACCCGGACATCGACGCGAGCCTGGATCTGGTCGCCGTCGCGGTGAAGCCGGCGGTGGACGGGGCATGACGGTCCGACCCGACGCCTCCGTCTCCCGGGAACCGGGCATGTTCTGCCTGGTGCTGCACAGCCACCTGCCCTGGCTCGCCAACCACGGGCGATGGCCGGTGGGCGAGGAGTGGCTGTATCAGTCGTGGTCCGCGGCCTACCTGCCGGTGTTCGACGCGCTCGGCCGCCTCGCCGACGAGGGCCGCACGAACCTTCTCACCTTCGGCATCACCCCCGTCCTCGCCGCCCAGTTGGACGACCCGCATTGCCTCACGGGGATGCATCACTGGCTGGGGAACTGGCAGCTGCGCGCACACGAGGCCGCACTGATCGACACCGCGGCAGGCGCGCCCGGCACCGCCAGCAGTGTGGCGGCGCTGCGCGGTCTCGGGGGGCGGGAACATCGCGAATCCGCTTGGGCGCTGGAGCAATTCGAAGCGCGGTGGCGTCATGGCGCCTCACCGGTGATCCGCCCGCTGGTGGAGTCGGGCGTCATCGAGCTGCTCGGCGGGCCGCTCGCCCACCCCTTCCAGCCGCTGTTGGACCCGCGCATGCGGGCGTATTCGCTCGACGAGGGCCTCGCCGACGCCCGGCGACGGTGGAACCGCAGGCCGCGCGGCCTGTGGGCGCCCGAGTGCGCCTTCACCCCGGGGATGGAGCGGGACTACGCGCGCAGCGGCATCGACCACTTCATGGTGGACGGCCCCTCCCTGCGCGGCGACACCGCGTTGGGGCGTCCCGTGGGCGGCACCGACGTCGTCGCGTTCGGACGCGACCTCACCGTCAGCTACAAGGTGTGGTCGCCCAAGTCCGGGTACCCGGGGCACGGCGCGTACCGGGACTTCCACACCTACGACCACGACACCGGCCTCAAGCCCGCGCGTGTGACCGGGAAGACCACCCCTCCCCCGCAGAAGAAGCCCTACGACCCGGCCCTGGCCGCGGCGGCGGTCGACAGGCACGTGGCCGATTTCGTCGAGGTCGTCCGAGCACGCTTGCGCGGCGAATCGGACCGGATCGGCCGCGACGCCCTGGTCGTCGCGGCCTTCGACACCGAGCTGTACGGCCACTGGTGGCACGAGGGGCCGGTGTGGCTGGAGAAGCTGCTGCGCGCACTGCCGGAGGCGGGCATCCGCGTCGGCACGCTCGACGATGCCCGCGCACAGGGTTTCGTGGGCGAGCCGATCGACCTGCCCGAGTCATCATGGGGGTCGGGCAAGGACTGGCGTGTGTGGGCCGGGGATCAGGTGTCGGACCTCGTCGCGCTCAATGCGGAGGTTGTGGCGGAGGCGCTCGCACACGTCGACGCGCTCCCCGAGGGGCTGCGCCACCGCGATCCGGTCGCCGATCAGGTGGTGCGCGAGGCGCTGCTCGCGATCGCCTCCGACTGGGCCTTCATGGTCAGCAAAGACACCGCCGCCGGCTACGCGCGCGACCGCGCCCACAAGCATGCGCACGCGATGCGCGAGATCGCCGCCGCGGCCGCTGACGGGGACCATGCGCGCGCCGCGGCGCTCGCCGCCGCGTGGCGCAACGCCGACGGCCTGTTCCCGGACCTCGACGCCCGCCGGTTGCGGCGCACGGCCCCCACCCCCGTCCCGCAGGGCCGGGGTGCCGACGCGGGGGTGGTCCGGTGAGGATCCTCCTGATCTCGTGGGAGTACCCGCCCGTGATCGTGGGCGGCCTGGGCCGGCACGTGCACCACCTCGCCACCCATCTGGCGGCCCAGGGCCACGACGTGGTGGTCCTGTCCCGCCACCCGTCCGGCACCGATGCGCACTCCCATCCCACCGTGGACCGCTCCGCCGAGGGCGTGCGCGTGGTGGCGGTGGCCGAGGACCCGCCCCACTTCGTGTTCGGCGAGGACATGATGGCCTGGACCCTCGCGATGGGGCATGCGATGATCCGCGCCGGGCTGGCCCTGGGCGAAGGACGTCTGGACGGGCCGCGCAACGGCCGGCCCTGGATCCCGCAGATCGTGCACGCGCACGACTGGCTGGTCGCCCACCCCGCCATCGCCCTTGCCGAACAGTTCCGCGTACCCCTGGTGAGCACCATCCATGCCACCGAGGCCGGCCGGCACGCCGGCTGGGTGTCGTCCAACATGAACCGGCAGGTGCACTCGGTCGAGTGGTGGCTGGCCAACGCATCCGATTCGCTCATCACCTGTTCGGAATCCATGCACGACGAGGTGTCGACCCTGTTCGGCCCGGAGCTGCCGGCGATGACGACGATCCGCAACGGGATCAACCTCGATGCGTGGACCTTCCGGTCTCGGTCCGCACGGCCCGGCCCGCCGCGGCTGCTGTACGTGGGGCGGCTCGAATACGAGAAGGGCGTCCAGGACGCCATCGCGGCGCTCCCGGTGATCCGCGAGGATTTCCCCGGCACCACGCTGACCATCGCCGGCGAGGGCACGCAGCACCAATGGCTCGTCGACTGCGCCGCCGAGCACGGGGTCGCCGACGCGGTCACCTTCCTGGGCCGCCTGGATCACGACGCCCTGCTGTCACAGCTGCACGCGGCCGACGCGGCCGTGCTGCCGAGCCGCTACGAGCCGTTCGGCATCGTCGCCCTGGAGGCCGCCGCGACGGGTACCCCCCTCGTCGCCTCGACCGCGGGAGGACTCGGCGAGGCCGTGGTGGACGGGCGCACCGGCTTCTCCTTCGCCCCGTCGGACCCGGAGGACCTCGCCAAGGCGGTGTGCCGGTCCCTCGAGGACCCGGAACGCGCACAGGACCTCGCCCGCGCTGCGCGCGTGCGGCTGACCGCGGAGTTCACTTGGGAACACGTGGCCGCGCAGACCGCCGAGGTCTACGCGTCGGCGGCCTGGCATCAGCCGAAGCCGCTGGGACGCCCGGTCATCGTGGCCCGGCCCCTGCCCGACAGGTGACAACGGTTCAGTCCCCCGCCGTGGTACGCAGCGCCTGTTCGACGGCAAGCGCGATGGCCAGCTGTCCTCCGGGGGTCGGATGGAACGGCGCCGGGTCGTCCAGCCCCTGGACGTAGGGCTGGTCGCTGCACACCCCGTGCCCGCTGTAATCCGGTGATGCCGTACGGAATCCGGCGGCGGCTGCCGCACGGTCGAGCACATGGTTCAGCGCGGCCAAGTCCCCCCGCAGGGTGCGCATCTTCTCCGCGGTCATGCCCGTGTCCTCAAGGCAGTCGATGCCGCCGTCGAACGGGTCGTAGTACTCGTTGACGATGACGGCCGGGTGCCGCGGCAGTTGCTGCAGCTGCGTCACCAGCTGCAGGAGGTCCTGGCTGAAGTCCGCCAGCTGCTGCTGGTAATAGGCCTGCAGAGCACTGCTGGAGCAGTCGTCGGACACCGCGCACAGACGCAGGATCCACGACCAATTCACGTCGTTGGCGCCGACGCTGACCACGACCAGGTCCGCGTTCCTGACCGCGTCGGAGGCGAGCTGCGGCGGCATCTCCCGGCCGCCCGCCTGCTGTGGGCCGAGCAGGCCGTCCCGGATCGTGGCGCCCGAGCACGCGAGGTTCGCGACGTCCCAGTCGTCGGCCCGCGACAGACTCACGGCGAACGCGTTGCGGCTGCGCCCGCAGGCCGTGTCCTCCTCCGTGGGGTTCTCCAGCGGAGGATTGCCGAGGCCGGCGGCGGTGGAGTCGCCGATCACCGCCACCTTCGACACCTCCGCGGTCCCCGCCCGGGTCGTCGGCCCCGCCACCTCCGGCAACGGCACGGCGCCGGTCAGCGCAGTGAGCGAATCGACCTGGCGCAGCCTGTCCGGAGCACTGTAGGCGGTGATCATGATCGCGCCCAGGTTGAGCCCCTCCGTCACCACCAGGCCGACGGCGATCAGGGCCAGGCTGCGCTTCCATCCCCGCCGCATCCACCCGGCGAGCGCGCCGAACAGGACCACCGCTGCGGCCCCGGCCACGACCACCTGCCAGACGAAGAACCGCGTCCAGCCGTCGACCAGCGCGTCCTGCAACTGCTGGGACGCCGAGTCCGCCCCCTCCGACACGAACTGGCTCAACTGCGCGCCCATGGTGATCCGGGCGAGCGAGAGCCGCGGCCGTACGGGGCCTGCGAAGTCGATCGCGGTGTCGATGCTCTGCCCGAACAGGTCCACCTCGCCCGGCCCCGACAGCGACCACGCCGGGGCCGTCACCCCCACGCGGATCTCCTGCCCGGCCGCATCGACCTGCTGCATCGGCGTCAACCACAACGCTGCAGCGATCGCCCCGGCCGCGGCCGCGGCCACCGCGACGGTCCAGGAGACGAGGATCAGCGAACGTCGCAGAAAACGCGGCACGCGGCACTCCTTCCCCACCGTCGTCCATCGGATGCCGGTTCCGGCACGCGGGCCGCCTCCCCTGGGTCAGCCCGCGGACTTCTTGCGTTCGATGTCGGCCAGCGCGGCCGCACGCGCCGCACGCTCGTCGGCGGCGCTGTCCCAATCCTCCTTGCGGTTGCGCACCACGCGCGCCGGCGCCCCCACGGCGATCGAATAGTCCGGGATCTCCCCCTTGACCACGGCGTGGGCGCCCAGCACGCATCCGCGCCCCACGATGGTCCCGCGCAGCACGGACACCTTGGCGGCGAGCCAATTGTCCGGCCCGATCCGCACCGGTGCCTTCACGATGCCCTGGTCCTTGATGGGCAGGGTGATGTCCTCGGTGGCGTGGTCGAAGTCCGTGATGTAGCACCAGTCCGCCACCAGTGTGGACGCCCCGATCTCGATGTCCATGTAGCAGTTGACGACGTTGTCCTGACCGAAGACGACCTTGTCCCCGATGCGCAGCGAGCCCTCGTGGCACCGGACCGCGTTGCCGTCGCCGATGTGCACCCATCGGCCGATCTCCAGACGCGACAGGCCGGGTGTGGAGTGCATCTCGACGTTCTTGCCCAGGAACACCATTCCGCGCAGGATCACGTGCGGGTTGGCCAGGCGGAACTTCGCCAGACGGTAATACCGCACCAGATACCACGGCGTGTACGCCTTGTTGCGCAGCACCCAGCGGAGGGAGGAGACGCTGACGAACCGCGCCTGCTGCGGATCGCGCAGCCGCGCGCCCTGCCAGCGCGTGCGGATCGGTGCTCCCCACATGCTCGTCATGGTTCGCCAGCCTAGCGGCATGTCCGCGCGCGCCGGGCCAGCGCCCCGCGGGCCCGCCCCGGACGCACGATAGGCTCACTGCGCATCGTCGCACCCGAGGAGCCCTGCATGCCGCCACTGTCGCGCCGTCCGGCCGCGCGTGCCGTCGCCGCCGTGTCACTCGCGGCCGGCGTGCTCGCCGCGGCGAGCGGGTGCGCCGGCGTCGACGAGCCGATCCCCGACTACCAGGACGGCTGGTCGGCCGTACACGCGCAGGCCGACGGTTCCAACGCCGTGCTCGTGGACGGCCCACGCGACCCTTCGCCCGAGTGGGTCCGGGACCTGGGTGCACCGCCCACCGGCTTCGCGGCCTCGGGCCCCGACGGGCAGCTGGTCGTCTCCGCCCGCACCGGCTCCGGGTGCCAGATGTTCACCTTCGCGCTGGACACGGGCCGTAAACAGTGGTGCACCTGGCAGAACATCGGACCGGGCTCGATGTCCCCGCTGGTGGACCAGATGGCGGGCGTGTACGTGGGCAACATCGGGAGCGCCGACGCCTTCGACCTGTACGGACAGGTCCGCTGGCACACCCCGGTCATCGGCACCCCGCAGCCGCTGCAGTTCCTGGCGGACAGGGCAGTGCTCGCCGTCACCCACCTGGGTCAGGTCAACGTGCTCAGCACCACCACGGGGCGCAAGCTGGCGCCGTCCGTGGTGCTCGCCCCGTCGGACTGGCCGCCGCCGCCCGACGAGGGCCTGCAGGACTGCGCCGGCGCCGGCCCCGGTTGCCCGGTCGCGTTCCCTCCGGCCGTCGACACCGGGTCGGACGACTTCTACTTCCCGTTCCGGGCGCCCGGCACCGACGGCGCAGTACTGATCTCGATGCACTACGCCCCGGGGGCCGGCAACGAGGCGGACATCAGCCGCAGCGCGCCCGACGCGGACGCCGACGGCACCGTCAGCGAACGCTGGCGGTCGCAGCCGGTCCCGGGCGGGGTCTCCTCCGCGCCTGCGCTGTCCCCCGACGGACGGACCGTGTATGTGCTCGACGGCGAGCACGGTCTGTGGGCCCTGGCCGCGGACGACGGCACGCCCCGCTGGCACACGCGCCTCGATCTGACCGCGCCGGCGAGCCTCTCCGTCACGTCGGAGGGCATGATCGTCGTCGCACCCGACCGCGCCGACGGCGCCGTCACCGCTCCGGAGGCTGCGGGACGTCCGCAGGGCGGCGCGGTGCTCGCCGTCCGCGACGAGGGCGACGCGGCGCGCGTCGCATGGCAGCGTCCGGCGCTGCACGCGACCGGCCCGGTGGCCGTGGCGGCCAACGGGCTCGGCTACACCGTCACCCGGTCCGGGGAGGGCGCCACCGAACTCACGGTGCTCGATCTCGGAGTGGGCCGGACCGTGGGCACTGCACCGCTCGACCCGCGCACAGGCGCCGGCGGCACGGTCGTCATCACCAACTCGGGCCGCATCGTCGTGCTCGGCGCCGGCGGCCTGGTCTCGGTATTCGACTGAGCAGGCGCGCTCACTGCGCCGCGGGGCCTCCGCCTCCCGCCGCCGTCTCGCACACGAACGCCGTCGCCGTCCGCCCCACCCGCGTCACCACCAGGCTCAGCCCCCGCGCCCCGCGTAGTTTCAGCCTGCGGCGCAACGCATCCGGGTCGACGTCCACACCGCGCACCAGGATCTCCAACGCGCCGCAATCCCACGAGCGCAGCAGTTGACGCAACGGCTTGTCCGCGAAACGGACCTGCTCCAGGATCCGGTGTCCGCGCACGCCTTCCGGCAGGCTGTCGCCGGTGAGGTAGGCGATCCGCGGGTCCAGCTGCCACAGTCCGTGGGCGGCGGCGTAGTGGCGCACCAGTCCGGCCCGCACCACGGCCCCGTCCGGGTCGACGATCCACCGTCCCGGCGGACGTTCCGGAACCTCGTCGGGCATGGCGTCGGTGTACTGGTCACCGCCCCCGGACGTCCGCAGCAGCGTCGCCCGACGCCGGACCGCCCGTTCCGAGAGCCCCTCCGGCCACAGGCACGCCTCGCGCACCCCGCCGTCGAGCGAGACCACCTCGACCTCGCCGCGCCAGCCCAGCGCCTCCGCGTCCAGCCCGGGTGCGCACTTGACCACCAGTTCCCGATCCGCATACGTGTCGATCAGGTCCGGCAGCGGGGGGATCAGCGCTGCGGGGTCGTGCCGGCGCCGCCCGCCCGCACGGCGGGCGGGGTCCGCCAGCACCACCGTCCCCCGGGTCACCGGGGCCAATGCGTCTGCGCGCACCAGAGCCGCCCCGGGCGCATTGCCACGGGCCATCGCCAGCCGCACGGGGTCGATGTCGCTGCCCACGACGGAGGTGCACTGGCCCGTCAACGCGGCCAGTTCCGCGCCCACCGAGCAGGTGACGTCGTGTACGGCCCTGCCGGCGAGCCGGCGCGCGCGGGCGGCCGCCACCGGGTGCGGCGTCGCCTGCTGCAGTGCCTCGTCGGTGAGCAGCCATCGCTCCGGCGCGGCGATCTTGCCGACCGCCTTGCGCCGCAGACGCACCGTCTCGGCCAGCGCGGGGGCCCGGTCTCCGAAGCGCGCACGCAACGAGGACACATCGGCCAGATGCGTGCGCGTGCTCAGTGCGTATCCGTCCGCCACGGCGAGCGCGGCGCGCCCCTGTGACGACCGCAGGTACGCGACGTCGTCGCGGGTGAAGCCGAACCCCACCGCAGTCGGGGTCAGCCCTGCGGCTTCACGCCGGTGATCAGGACGTTGTAGAAGAACGACCGGGGCACCACGCGCCGCAGGACGTTCTCATCGAGCCAGGTGAGCCGCTTGTAGCCGCCGAAGGCGAACCGGGCCCACCCCCATCCGAGCTTGCCCTGCGGCACCGCGGCCTCGAATGTGCGCACGGGCCACCCGAGCATCGCCGCCGCGAACTCCTCGGTGACCGCCTGCACGTCCGCCCCGCCGGCCGACCGGCCCAGGTCCTCCAGATGAGCGGGGTCGAAGGTGTGGATGTCCACCACGGCCTCGAGTGCCGCCGCCCGCGAGGACTCGTCGAGCTCCTCCTGCGGGCGCCGCCACTGCGCCAGCCCCGGCAGCCGCGTGATGGTGGTGGCGGCCGCCCACGTGGCGCGGCTCAGCCAGCGCGCGTAGAAGTCGCCGACGGTCGACGGCTCCCCGGCGAAGACGAAGCGGCCGCCGGGCTTGAGCACGCGCAGCACCTCGCGCAGTGACTTCTCCACGTCCGGGATGTGGTGCAGCACCGCATGGCCCACCACCAGGTCGAAGGTGTCGTCCTCGTAGGGGATCGTCTCCGCGTCGGCAACCCGGCCGTCCACGTCCAGCCCCAGGTTCTCCGCATTGCGCAACGCCACCTTGACCATGCCCGGCGACAGGTCGGTGACCGAGCCCTTCTCGGCGATTCCGCTCTGCATCAGGTTGAGCAGGAAGAACCCGGTGCCCGAGCCGAGCTCCAGTGCCCGCCCGTACGGCAGGGCGGCATCAGGCACCGCCTTGTCGAAGCGGCCGCGCGCGTAGTCTATGCAGCGCTCGTCGTAGGAGATCGACCACTTGTCGTCGTAGGTCTCCGCCTCCC
>CAYVJJ010000038.1:0-2596 GCA_964451655.1 uncultured Mycobacteriaceae bacterium
AGCACGCCGGAGCGCCGTCGCCCGACAGCGACCGCTCAAGATTACGCGACCGCGATGTAGCCGGTCAAACCGCCCTCCGGCGGCAGCGCGATCCGTCAGCGGTCCTCGTCCGTCAACGATCCTCGTCCGCCGGCGGCCCCGCGCGCCGCACCGCGGCCCGTCGCCGTGGCCTGCGTGCAGGCGGCGCGGGGCTCTCGCCCTCCGATGCCGGCTGCGCGGCGCCAGGGGCCGCAGGCCCGGCCGGCGTCTGCGCCGGCCGGGCGGAGGGCACGAACACCTCCGAGCGGATCGGCTCCTGCGCCTCCTTCGCGTGTGCGGGCGCCGACGCCGGCCGCGAGGCCCTGCGCGAACGACGGCGCGGGGCAGGCTGCACAGGAGTCGCAGCGTGTCCGCCAGCGGACTCCGGGGCTTCCGGTTCCGCGGCGTCCTGCTTCGAGGCGCCGGCGGCGCCGGTCGCCTGCGAGGTAGGCGGTTCAGGGACACCCTGCGCCCCCGGCGACCGCGGTCGCTCGCCCTCCGCGGCACCGGCCGTCACCGGCGGCTCCTGCGCGGCCGAGCCCGACGAGGACGCCTGTTCCTGTCCGGCGCCTCCGCTCTGCGGCCGCCGCGCGCGGCGCCGCTTGGGACCGGTGCTGCGCGCCACCGCCGCCTCGATTTTCGCGATCGCCGCCGACCTGTCCTCGCCCACGGCCTCCTCGGACCCGGCCTGTGCGGCGGACTCCGCATTCGCCGCGGATTGCGCGTCGGCACCGCTCCCGCGACCGCCCGAGCCTCCGCGGCCCCTGCCGGACCCACGCTTGCCTTCGGCGCCCTCGGACCCGGCGCTCAGAGGCGCAGCGTCCTCCTTGTCGGCAGCACCCTTATCCTCGGCCCCCTTATCCTCGGCCTCCGCCATCGCTTTGAACATCGGATGCTCGGAGTGATGGTGTGCGGCCTGCTGCTTCTGGGCGTCCTTGCCGTTGGACTGGCCGCCGCCGGACTTCTTCGAGCGTCGGCCGCGGCGCGACTCGTTCTTGCCCGAACCGCTGTCCGGCGCGGCGACGATCGGGTCATCGTGCAGCACGAGACCGCGGCCGTGGCAGTGCTCGCACGGCGTGGAGAACGCCTCGACCAGGCCCGTGCCCAATCGCTTGCGGGTCATCTGCACCAGGCCCAGCGACGTGACCTCCGACACCTGATGGCGGGTGCGGTCGCGCCCCAGGGCCTCGGTGAGCCGGCGCAGGACCAGGTCGCGATTGGACTCGAGCACCATGTCGATGAAGTCGACGACGATCATGCCGCCGATGTCGCGCAGCCGCATCTGGCGCACGACCTCCTCGGCCGCCTCGAGATTGTTGCGTGTGACCGTCTCCTCGAGGTTGCCGCCGGAGCCGGTGAACTTGCCGGTGTTGACGTCGATCACCGTCATGGCTTCCGTGCGGTCGATGACGAGCGTGCCGCCGGAAGGCAGCCATACCTTGCGTTCGAGGGCCTTCGCCAACTGCTCGTCGATGCGGTACGCGGAGAACACGTCCACCGACGAGCCGTCGCGCTCGTAGCGTTCGATCCGTTCCATCAGGTCGGGGGCGACCCGCTCGACGTAGGACGCAACCGTCTGCCACGCGTCGTCGCCCTCGATCACAAGCTTGCCGAAGTCCTCGTTGAACAGGTCGCGGATCACCTTGATCAACAGGTCCGGCTCCTCGTAGAGGGCCTTGGGCTGCCCGGACTTGGCGGCCTTCGCGTCGTCGGACGCCGTCTTGATGTCCTCCCACAGCGCTTTGAGACGGTCGACGTCGCGACGCAGCTCGTCCTCGCTGACGCCCTCGGACGCGGTGCGGATGATCACCCCGGCGTCCGAGGGGACGATCTGGCGGAGGATCGACTTGAGTCGCTTGCGCTCCGTATCGGGCAGTTTGCGGCTGATTCCGGTGGAGGTGCCGCCCGGCACGTACACCAGAAACCGCCCGGCCATGCTGATCTGGGTGGTCAGCCGGGCACCTTTGTGGCCTACCGGGTCCTTGGTGACCTGCACGACGACCTGGTCGCCCGGCTTGAGGGCCTGCTCGATCTTGCGGGCCGAACCGCCCAGGCCCGCCGCGGCCCAGTCCACCTCACCGGCGTACAGCACGCCGTTGCGACCCCGGCCGATATCGACGAAGGCGGCCTCCATGCTCGGGAGCACGTTCTGCACGCGTCCCAGGTACACGTTGCCCACCATCGACGGCGTGGCCGAGCTGGTGACGAAGTGTTCGACGAGCACCTTGTCCTCGAGCACGCCCACCTGGGTGATGGGGCCGCGCCCGTCGGCGGCAGGTTTCTCCCGCACCACCATGACGCGGTCGACTGATTCGCGCCGCGCCAGGAACTCGGCCTCCGAAAGGATCGGCGGACGGCGTCGGCCCGCTTCGCGCCCGTCCCGACGGCGCTGCCGCTTCGCCTCCAGCCTCGTCGAGCCGCTGATGCCCTGGACCTCGTCACGGCCACCGCGCTTGCTGCGGGGTTCGCGCTCATGGACGACGGTGTTCGGCGGATCGTCATTGGACGAGGAGTCCGAGTCCCCATTGCGCCTGCGCCGCCGCCGGCGGCGCCTGCGTGAGCCGCCGTTGCCGTCGCC
>CAYVJJ010000038.1:2696-14782 GCA_964451655.1 uncultured Mycobacteriaceae bacterium
TTGCCGGACCCGCCGTCCTTGCCGGACGAGCCCTTATCCCCCGGCCCGTTGCGGTCGCCCGAGTCCTTACCGGATCCGCCGCGGCGGGACTTGCCGGACTTGCCCGTGTTCCCCGGCTCCTGCCCGGAGGCGTCCTCGTCCACGGAGTTGCCGGAGTCGCCGGCGTCGTCACCCTGGCTTTGCCCGTCCTGCTGCTTGTCGCCGTTCTGTTCGCCACGGCCGCGCCCCCGCCCGCGGCGCCCGCGCCGGCGGCGCCTCGAGGACCGGCCGCTGCGACCCTCCCCGTCGTCCGGCCCCTCCTCGGAGGAACCGCCGGAAGACTCGTCGGAGGTCTCGCTGGAGCTCGAATCCCGCTGATCGCCCGACCGGGATCCGCCCCCGCCCGCGGCGTCGTCCGTGTCGGCCGCCTCTTCGCGAGCCTGAGCCTGCGCGCGTGCTGTCGGGTCCGGGGGCAGGAACAGCGGCGCGACGAAAGCGGGCTCCTCCGCGGTGCCCGCGGAGCCGGCGGCAGCATCCTGAGCAGAACCGGGATCCTGAGCCGTCCCGGCCTGCGATGCACCCTCTGTGCGCTCTGCGCGCCCCGGAGCCTGCCCGGTGCCCGCGCCCGCATCGGCCGCGGAAGTGCTGTCCGCCGGAGCCGCCTCCGCGGGCGGGTGGAACGCGTCGCGGACCCGCTCGCCCTGATCCTTGGTGACACTCGAGTGCGCCGTTTTCACGGACTCCCCGAGCTCGGTGAGCTTGGCGAGCACTTCCTTGCTGGTGACACCCAGCAGCTTGGCCAGCGCATGCACACGCAGCTTGGCCGGTATCTCCGTCGTTTCCGCGGAGTCGGTGTTCTGTTCTTCGGGCGGCGCCTTGTCGGCCACGTGGTCTCCTCGGGCCCCCGGGCGCGTCGTCCTCGTGGAGTGACATTCCACGAGGCTTGCAGCGCGGCCACACGGGGGCGGCATCGTTGCGGTCCCGCACCGCCTGGGCACGGGAACGAGTGGTCTCACGCCGAATGCTCACGCACGCGGCGTCTTGCTGGACAACCCGGTTGCACCCTCGTCATCCAGCGACCGCGCGCTCATAGGGCGGCGCCCCTGGCGCACGGCGGCGATGTCCGAACGGGTACCCGGGCAAAATCCTGTCGCGACACGTCACACTCGCATCTGACGACTGCGTCCAGTATCCCACACATTCGCCGCGATCCCGACCACTTCCCCGCCCCGTGCACCATCAACCGGCGTCCGTGCAGGTCGAGCGCTCAGCCGAGCTGAGGGAACCAGATTCCGATCTCGCGCGCCGCGGATTCGGGAGAGTCGGAACCGTGCACGAGGTTCTCGCCGACCTCCAGTCCCAGATCCCCGCGGATGCTGCCGGGTACGGCCTTGTCCACCGGATCGGTCCCGCCGGCGATCTGGCGGAATGCCGCGATCGCCCGCGGCCCCTCCACCACCAGCGCCACGAGCGGCCGCGCCGTGATGAACTGCACCAGGCCGGGGTAGAACGGCTTGCCCTCGTGCTCGGCGTAATGGGCGGCGGCGACGTCCTCGGTGGCGGTCCGCATCTCCATCGCCACCACGGACAGTCCCTTGCGTTCGATCCGCGAGACGACCTCGCCGATGCAACCGCGGGCCACCGCGTCGGGCTTGATCAATACCAGGCTGCGCTCTGTCACGGCCGCCAGACTATCGGCAGCGTCGGGGCCGTGCGCGCACGGCCCCGACGCTGCCGCGTCCGATGCCTGGTGGGACGACCACCGCGCCGGCCGTCCGCGACGAAGCGAAGCGACGGGATACGGTCTCAGCCGCGCTGCCCGGGCAGCAGGCCCCGCCGCTCCCGGTCCCGGATGTCGGCCCGCAGATACAGCAGATAGGCCCACACCGCCGCGAACAGCAGGCCCACCACGCCGATCGAGGGGTGGACCCACCAACCGGCCACGACCAGCACCTGCAGGGCAAGGTCGGCCGTCAGCGCCCATCGGCGTCCCTGGAGCCCGGAACCGAGCACCATGAGAACGACCAGACCGATGACGTAGCCGCCACGGCCCGCTGTGAGCCCGCCCCCGACGGTGGCCACCACCGGGATCGCCAGGCCCAGCACGATGGCCTCGAGGATCAGCAGCCCGGCCAGCACGCCGCGGAAACTCTTCCACGGGTCCTTCGCCGGGGGCCGGAACCCGTCCTCACCGGCGTGCCCGTCCGCAGGGTTTTCGCTCACGTCGGTTCCTTTCCCAGCAGTGTGCGCGCCAGTCCGGCGGTGACCACGGAACCGGTGACGACGATGCCGGAGCCGGCGATCTCCTCACCCGGCGCGGACACTTCCTCTGCGAGCCGCACGGCCGTTTCCAGTGCCTCCGGCAACGCTTGCGCCACGTGCACACGGTCGTCCCCGTACACCTCGGCGGCGAGTTCGGCCAGCTGCGCGGGCGGCATGCACCGCACGCTTCCGTTGTGCGTCACGACCAGCTCGTCGAGCACCGGCTCGAGGGCCTCGAGGATCCCGCGCACGTCTTTGTCGGCCATGATGGCGACGACGCCGATGAGTCTGCGGAAGTCGAACTCGTCCGACAGCGCCGTCGCGAGCGCCCGCGCTCCGTGCGGATTGTGGGCGGCATCGACGAACACCGACGGCGCCGTGCGCACCGGTTCCAGGCGACCAGGGTTGACGAGGGCGGCGAAGGCCTCGCGCACGGCTTCCTCGTCCAGCTTGCGGTCCTTGCCGGCCCCGAAGAACGCCTCGACCGCCGCCAGCGCCAGCGCCGCGTTGTGCGCCTGGTGCTCACCGTGCAGGGGGACGAACACCTCGTCGTAGACGCCGCCGAGCCCCTGGAGGCGCAGCATCTGTCCGCCCACCCCGATGCGGCGCTCCAGGACGCCGAACTCGGAGCCTTCGCGCGCCACCGCGGCGTCGACCTCCACCGCGCGCCGCAGCAGGATCTCGGAGACCTCCGGCCGCTGCTCGGCGAGGATCGCCACCGAGGTCGCCTTGATGATGTCGGCCTTCTCCGCTGCGATGCCCGTGATCTCGGTGCCCAGGTACTCCGCGTGGTCGAAACCGATCGGGGTGATCACCGACACCGACGGGTCGATCACGTTGGTCGCGTCCCATCGGCCGCCGAGCCCGGTCTCGATCACCCCGACCTCGATCGGCGCATCGGCGAACGCCGCGTAGGCCATGGCGGTGAGCACCTCGAACTTGCTCATCCGGGGCCCGCCGCGCCCTACCGAACTGTCGTCGACCATCTGCACATACGGTTCGATGTCGCGGTAGGTGCGCACGTACGCGGCCGGGCTGATCGGCCCGCCGTCGATGGCGATCCGTTCGGTCACCGACTGCAGGTGCGGGCTGGTGGTCCGGCCGACCCGCATGTGCATGCGGGTGAGCAGGGCGTCCGCCATCCGGCACACCGACGATTTGCCGTTGGTGCCGGCCACGTGGATCGACGGGAAGGACCTCTGCGGGGAGCCGAGCAGATCCATCAGCGCCGCGATCCGCGCCAGCGAGGGCTCGATACGGGTCTCCGGCCAGCGTTCGTCCAGTTCCGCCTCGAGCTGGTCGAGCGCGGCCAGGTCCTCGGGCGCCGACCCGGACTCGATCGCGCCGGACTCGATCGCCCCGGACTCGGCCGCCGGGTTCTCCTCCAGCGCGTCCTCTGCCGTCTCGTCGCCGGGCTCCTCGCTCACCGGGCGCTCCGCACGGCCTGGTCCTCGAGCTCGGCCAGGCGGGTGGTGAGGCGGTCGACGTCGGCCTCCGCCACGTCACGGCGGGCCCGGATCTTCTCGACCACCTCCGCCGGCGCCTTGTCCAGGAACGACTCGTTGCCGAGTTTGGCCGTCGTGCCGGCCAGCTCCTTGCGTGCAGCGGCGAGATCCTTGGTCAGCCTGCGTTGCTCCGCCTCCACGTCCACCGCGGTGGAGGTGTCCAGGTCCACGCAGACCGTCGCACCGCTGAGGCGGACTTCGATCGACGCGGTGGCGGTGAAGCCCTCGCCCGGGGCGGTGACGCGGGCCAGCGAGCGCACCGCCTCCTCCAGTGACCCCAGGCCCGCCTCGTCGATCTCGCCGAGCCGCGCGGGGACCTTCTGGCTGGGCTTGACGCCCTGATCCGAGCGGAAGCGCCGGAGCTCGGTGATCAGCTTCTGCGCGTCGGCCACCTGCCGGGCCGCATCCGGGTCGGCAGGTGACGCGTCCGCTGTCGGCCACGACGCGATGACCAGCGACTCACCGCCCGTGAGCACCTTCCACAGCGTCTCGGTGACGAACGGGATCATCGGGTGCAGCATGCGCAGCAGCGCGTCGAGAACGGTCCCCAGCACGGTCCTCGTCGCCTCCGCGCGCTCTTCCGCATCCTCGCCCTCGCCGGAGAACTGCACCTTGGCCAGCTCGAGGTACCAGTCGCACACCTCGTCCCACGCGAAGTGGTAGAGCGCCTCGGCGGCCTTGCCGAACTCGTAGCGCTCGTAGGACTCGTCGACCCCGGCGCGGACCTCCTCGAGCCGGTCGAGGATCCAGCGGTCGGCCACCGTGAGTTCTCCGCGGGCGGGCAGCGCGCCCGGCCGGGCGCCGTTCATCAGGGCGAAGCGGGTGGCGTTGAAGAGTTTGTTGGCGAAGTTGCGCGACGACTGCGCGTGGCCCTCGCCCACCGAGAGGTCGGCCCCCGGGTTGGCTCCGCGGGCCAGAGTGAACCGCAACGCATCGGCGCCGAAGCGGTCCACCCAATCCAGCGGATCGATCCCGTTGCCGCGGGACTTCGACATCTTCCTGCCGTGCTCGTCGCGCACCAGCCCGTGCAGGAAGATGTCGCGGAACGGCACCTGGCCGTGCGGACCGAGCGTGCCGCCCTCGACCGCGTCCTGCCGCGCCACGTAGGTGCCGAACATCATCATGCGGGCGACCCAGAAGAACAGGATGTCGTAGCCGGTGACCAGAACCGACGTCGGGTAGAAGGTCTTGAGGTCCTCTGTGGCGCCGGGCCAGCCCATGGTCGAGAACGGCCACAGAGCAGAGGAGAACCACGTGTCGAGCACATCGGGATCCTGGACGTAGCCCTCCGGTGCCGACTCGTCGGGGCCGACGCACACCACGTCCCCGTCAGGCCCGTACCAGACCGGAATGCGGTGGCCCCACCACAGCTGGCGCGAGATGCACCAGTCGTGCATGTCGTCCACCCACGAGAACCAGCGTGGCTCCTGCGAGGACGGGTGGATCACCGTGTCGCCGCTGCGCACCGCGTCGCCCGAGGCCTTCGCGAGGCTCTCCACCCGCACCCACCACTGCATGGACAGGCGCGGCTCGATCGGCTCGCCGCTGCGCTCCGAGTGCCCGACGCTGTGGATGTAGGGGCGCTTCTCCTCTACGATCCGGCCCTGCCCTGCCAGCGCCTCGCGGACCTTGACACGCGCAGTGAAGCGGTCCATGCCGTCGAACTGCGTGCCGGTGCCGGTGATGTGGGCGGTTTCGTCCATGATCGACGGCATCGGCAGTCCGTGCCGCGCCCCCATCTCGAAGTCGTTGGGGTCGTGGGCGGGCGTGATCTTGACGGCGCCCGTGCCGAACTCCGGGTCCACGTGCTCGTCGGCGATCACCGGGATGCGGCGGTCGAGGAACGGATGCGCCAGATCGGTGCCGACCAGACCCCGGTAACGGTCGTCGTCGGGGTGCACCGCGATGGCGGTGTCGCCGAGCATCGTCTCCACACGGGTGGTGGCGACGACGATGTGCGGTTCCGCGTCCTCGAGGGAGCCGTAACGGAAACTGACCAGTTCGCCCTCGACGTCCTCGTACTTGACCTCGATGTCGGAGATCGCTGTCTGCAGCACCGGCGACCAGTTGACCAGCCGTTCGGCGCGGTAGATCAGGCCGTCATCGTAAAGGCGCTTGAAGATGGTCTGCACGGCGCGGGCCAGCGCGTCGTCGAGTGTGAAGCGCTCACGCGACCAGTCGACGCCGTCGCCCAGCTTGCGCATCTGGCCGCCGATCGTGCCGCCCGAGGTGGCCTTCCACTCCCACACGCGCTCGATGAACCCCTCGCGGCCGATGTCGTCGCGTGTCAGCCCCTCCGACGCGAGCTGCTTTTCCACCACGCTCTGGGTGGCGATACCCGCATGATCCATACCGGGAAGCCACAGCACCTCGTAGCCCTGCATACGGCGCCGGCGAGACAACGCATCCATGAGGGTGTGGTCCAGGGCATGCCCCATGTGCAGACTGCCGGTGACGTTCGGCGGCGGGAGCACGATGGAGAACGGCGGCTTGCCGCTGCCCGGGTCCGCCCGGAAGTACCCGGCGTCCACCCAGCCCTGGTACAGCTCCGACTCGACCGCGGCCGGCTCCCAGCTCTTCGCGAGGGCATCGGCCGGGTTCGCGGCGGTATCGGGCTCACGGGTCACGGATGGGTCCCTTCTCCGGGCTGGACTGGTCACCGCACGATTCTAGGCGGAGCACCCCTGACCGGCACGATCGCCTACGCGACCGGTGGCGGCGGCCACGTGTGCGTGCAATACGGGCGTGCACGCCCCGGCCCGGTGCCGTACTCAGTTCCCGCCGGTACCCGGCACCTGGCCCGGGAAATCGAGCGGAGCCTGCCCCAGTGCGTCGTCGACCGAGGTGAACTCGCGGCCCTCGGGGACCTGGAACACCGACTCGTCGCCGTCGTATTCGCTGCAGCCCAGGGTGGCGTTCTCGTCGATACCGGCCGCCTGCTCGCCGCCCATGCTCCGCGCGGCGTCGAGGTTCACGCCCATGCCCTCGATCATCTTCCGCATCCCGTCCGTCGCGGGACCCGTGGTCTTCATCCCGCCGGGCTGGTCATCGGACCAGAGGTAGGTGACGCCGCCGACGGCGAGCAGGTGCCCGGCGTCCGGCCCGGTGCCGCCGTCGATGCGCATCTTCTTCTCACCGTGCACGTAGGCGGTGACGGTGTCGTCCGTGTCGGTGGCGGTGCACCGGATGAACTTCTTCCCCGCCATCGCGGCGGTGATCAGCCGGTGGGCCTCGGTGTCGTAGAGCGGATCGCCGGCGTGCTGATCGCCGCCCGGCGGCGCCGCCGCAGAGGGCCCGGGGCTCTGCGCGGCTCCGGCGGAGATGCCGTCGTCCGCGGCGGGCGCCGCATCCGCACTGGAGCCGTCCGAATCGGAAGAGCCGCACCCGGCCAGCGAGATCAGCGGAAGCATCCCTGCCGCCAGAGCCGCACCGAGGCGCACCGTCACGCGCCGGTCCCGTCGTGGATCGCTCATTCCGCCCCGTCGTCCTTCCCGATCCTCACCATGGCGTGCGCCACTGTAGACGAACGCCGGGGCCGCAGCATCGCCCCTGCGGGCTCCCCCTCCGTCACCGCACCCGCCGACGCGCGCGTGCGCGTGCCGCCTCCCCGGGCGTGTTGACGTTCAGCACTGCCTCAGCCGCCGCGCCCTCGAGCGCCGCCCGCTCGATGCGCAGCCCGGCGTCCTCCAGACCCGCCAGGAATCCGCGCAGGCTGGAGGTCCCCGAGCCCAGGACACCGTCGATACGCTCCCACAGCCTCGTGCGGTAGACCGAGGCGAGCGGCTGGTCCCGGCCGCCGACGACGGCGACCACCGCATCCGGTGCAACGGCCCCGGCCGCCGACGCACCGACGCCGTACCTCTCGAGCAGCAGCGACACCGTCTCCCCGGTGAGCATCGGCATGTCCGTGGCGGCGACGAACGCGCTGGCGTACCCGTCCCGGTGCGCGGCGCGCAGCCCGGCCTCCAGGCCCCGCAGCGGCCCCTGCCCGGGCACCGCGTCCACGGCCGTCGCGGTGCCCGGTATCACAGGCAACCGCTGCCCCTCGGCCGCCACGACCACCACGTGCGCCAGGCGCGAGTGCAGCGCCGAGACGACGGCCTCGAGCATCGTCGCTCCGCCCCACGGCAGGGTGGCCTTGTCGCGGCCCATCCGGCGAGAACGCCCACCGGCCAGCACCACCCCGCACGCCGGCCTCACCGGGTCGCTCACTGCGGCTCGCGCCACATCCCCCACAGTGAGGGACCGTCGGGAACGCGGATCTCCTCGGTGACGGCGAAGCCGAACTTCTCGTAGTACGGCACGTTGCCCCGCTTGCTCGATTCCAGGTACGCGGGCATCCGGTCAGCGTCGCACCGGTCGAGCCTCGAACGCAGCAGGGCGGACCCGTGCCCGGCCCCGCGGACCGCTCCCGCCGTGCCGATCTCCTCGAGGAACCAGTGCGGCTCCCGCGGATGCGCCTGCTCCAGGACATCGTCGACGCGGCCGGCCAGGCGTGCCGCGCGCCCCAACGCCAGCAGTTCGGCGGGGACCGACAACAGCCTGGCGGCATGGGAGGCCTGCCATCGACCGGGCGGATCCCACACGGCCGCACCGGCGACGTTTCCGGACGCATCACGGGTGACCTCCACCCCGCCGAGGGGAAGGTGGTGGAAGCGCAGGCCCACCACGAACATGCGCTGCAGCGCTCCAGGACGCGCGTCCTCGTCGCGGACTATCCACGACATGAGCGGATCGTGATGGAACGCGTCGGCGAGGACGCGGGCGATGCCGAGGACATCGTCACCGGCCGCCGGCTGCGGGGTCACGGACGGACGGTCGCTGATCTTCTGCGTGGTCGACACCCGACCAGAATGCCACGGTGGCGGCCCGGGCACCGTCCGGCGAGCGCAGCACGCGCCGACGTGCCGTGCACCGCGCCCCCCCGGGGGGACGTTCCCGCCCACCGGACGCCGCGGGGGTCCACTATGGACGCATGGGCCGCGTCACCACCCGTCGCCGGATCGTCCGGCGCACCGCCGAGGGCAGCACGGTCCGCCAGGACACGCTGGCGGTCGAGGAACCCCTGCAGATCCGCGTCGACGGTCAGGCGTTCACCGTCACCATGCGCACCCCGGGGGACGACGTGGACCTCGTGCACGGCTTCCTCCTGGCGGAGGGCATCGTCGCCGAGCGCGAGCACGTCCACGTCATGCGGTACTGCGCGGGCGCCGACGACGACGGCGTCAACTCCTACAACGTGATCGACGTCGAACTCGGGCCCGGCGCCGTCCCGGCGCACCGGCAGCGCTCGTTCCTCGCCACCTCGGCATGCGGGGTGTGCGGCACGACGTCGATCGACGACGTCGAAACGGTCACGCTCTATCCGCCTGAGCGGGACCCCGTCACCGTCGACGCGGACACCGTCACGGAACTGCCGGGCCGCTTGCGGGAGCGGCAGAAGGTGTTCGCCTCCACCGGTGGCCTGCATGCGGCCGGGCTGTTCCTCCCCGACGGCGAACTGCTGGCCTTGCGCGAGGATGTCGGTCGGCACAACGCCGTGGACAAGGTCCTCGGCGCCGCATTGCGCGAGGGCCGCGTACCTTTGAACGGCCGCGTGCTCATGCTCAGCGGGCGGGCCTCGTTCGAACTGGTGCAGAAGGCCGCGATGGCCGGGGTGCCGGTGGTCGCCGCCGTGTCCGCGCCCTCGTCGCTGGCGGTGGATCTGGCCGAGCGCTCCGGCATCACGTTGATCGGTTTCGTCCGCGACGGCGGGCTCAACGTCTATACGAGGGCGGACCGCGTCACGGAGTGAAATCCGCCGTCGCCGACCTCCTTGCACCCGTGCCCGAGTGCCGAGGGCTACCGCGTGCTCACTCCGCGCTGACACCGTGCTCACTCCGCGCTGATACACAGCGTCCTCACCGGCAGGCACCGCTTCTCCGGCACCGTCAAGGCCGCCGCTCGCACGCGTGCAGGCGGGCAGGGGCCCGGCCGATGGTCGCGCCCCGGACAGCTTCTCCGCCGCATCAACGCACTCTGAAACCGGAGTCGCCGCCGTAGGTGTTGTCTGTCCCGCTCTATACGGTGCGTCGTGACGCACCACGCTGACGTTCACGGCCACCGCATCGAATCGGAGGAGTCATGACGCATACGCCCGACGACGATGCCCTCAAGGGGCTCGACGGACTGTGGGAATCCGCGCTCGCGCACGGGCGGGCGCCGTTGTCCGCCGAGCTCCTCCGGTTCGTGCGGAGCTTTCCGACGATCGCCGCCTACAACGCCGCCTTGATCGGTATCCAGCGGCCCGGCAGCCGATTCGTGCTGACCGCGCGGGAGTGGCGGACGCGATTCGGCAGGCGGGTGATGCCTGGGGCGAACCCACTGGTGATCCTCAAACGGTTCGGTCCCGTGGAGTTCGTCTACGACGTATCCGATGTCGAGGGCGATCCGCTGCCCGGCGAGATCGTCGACCCGTTCGGCAGCAGCGGGCCGGTCACGGACGAGGGGCTCACCCGGTTCGCCCGCACGCTCCCTGCATTCGGCATCGCCTACGCCGAAAGCCACCGCGGACCCGGGTCCGCGGGGAGCATCACACGGCTTGGTGAGCCCCGCACAACGATGGACGGCAACACGAGTCGACAGATCCACTCCGACCTGGTGGTCAACCGCAGCCTCGATGCGAACGCGAAGTTCGCCACGGTGGCGCACGAACTCGGTCACCTGTACTGCGGCCATCTCGGTGAACTGACCCGGGCGGAGACCACCTCGGACAACCGCACCGGAAACGCCCACAAGGTCGACGTCAAAGACCGATCGACCCTGCCGCACCAGGTGCGGGAGTTCGAGGCCGAGGCCGTCTCGTGGCTCGTCTGCGGCCGGGTCGGGGTGACGAGCCCGGCAGGCGAGTACCTGGGCGGTCTGCTGGCCGGCGCGGAGCCGCCCCCGGTCTCACTCGAACATGTCCTCGGCGCCGTGCGCCGAGTGGAATCCCTGGGAAACGGCACGCAGCATCTGGGCGTGACGCTGCGCGATGATCGCGCGACGCTCTTCACCCCGCACGCGTTCGGTCAGCGCGCAGCCGAACTGCACACGCCTGTCACTCGCCCGCGAACGACCCGGCGCCCGGCAGCAGCGTCGGCCCCTCCGCGGTGACGAAGGCGACGACGGTGCCCGGCCCCGTGTCCACCCGCGCCGCCGCGGCGTCGCCGGGCGCCCCGGAGATCCGCTGATCCCCCGATGCGCCGGTGTCGAGATTGCTCCAGTGGACCTGCACCGAGGGCGCCTCCGGCACAGGGTCGGTGACCCGCAATTCTGTCGCGTCGCCGGACACGGGCGTGGCGGCGACGTGCAGGGCCGCCACGGTCGGAGCGCCCGGCCCCGGGACGACGACCACCGCGGGGACCGGGAACGGCGTCGAGGCACCCGTGACCGAACCTTCCGATCCGATCCAGTCCGCCCGCGCGGGCGTGGCCGCACCCGCGACCGCCCCGAATCCGAAGGCCGCCGCAGCAGCCGCGGCCACGCCGGCCGCCGTCGTTCGCTTGATCACCGATCGCGGACCCATGCTGTGCCTCCTGTCTCGCGCCGGTGGCCTCCGGCCGACGTGGCCGGACGCGCGTGTCCCGGCTTACGCCGACTTATCGCGCCGCTCGTCCGTCGACGAGCGCGGGACGATGGTCGGATTGACGTTCTCACGCACTGTGTCACCGTCGACGACGACCTTCGCGACGTCGTCCCTGCCCGGGATCTCGTACATCACGGGCAGCAGCACTTCCTCCATGATGGCGCGCAGACCGCGAGCGCCGGTGCCACGCAGAATCGCCTGGTCCGCGATCGCCCCCAGTGCGCCGTCGGTGAACTCGAGCTCCACGTCGTCCATGTCGAACAGCCGCACATACTGCTTCACCAATGCGTTCCGCGGCTCCGAGAGGATCTTGACCAGCGCGTCCTTGTCCAGATCCGTCACCGTCGCCACCACGGGGAGACGGCCGATGAACTCCGGGATCAGACCGAACTTGATCAGATCCTCCGGCATGACGTCGCCGAACCGGTCGACAGTCGCCTCGTCGGCCGTCGACCGCACCTCCGCTCCGAACCCCAGGCCGCGTTTGCCCGCGCGGTCGTCGACGATCTTCTCCAGACCGGCGAACGCCCCGGCGACGATGAACAGCACGTTGGTGGTGTCGATCTGGATGAATTCCTGATGGGGGTGCTTGCGACCGCCCTGCGGAGGGACGCTCGCCTGCGTCCCCTCAAGAATTTTCAGCAAAGCCTGCTGGACGCCCTCACCCGACACATCGCGCGTGATCGACGGGTTCTCGCTCTTGCGGGCGATCTTGTCGACCTCGTCGATGTAGA
>CAYVJJ010000039.1:0-14359 GCA_964451655.1 uncultured Mycobacteriaceae bacterium
TCCGCGTCCCACATGGCGCGGAAGGACTTCTTGAAGCCCTCGGGCAGCGTGACCGCGTGGGTCTCGGGATCGAACGTGGGCGGGTTGCGGTCCGCGTCCGCGTAGGCCTCACCCAGCGGCCCCTCGGCCAGCTTGGCGACCTCGGAGATCATCGTGCGCGCGGTGTCCTCGTCGAAATCGCCCCACGCGCCCTGGGACATCGGCTCCTGGACCTTCAGGTCCTCGAAGAGGTTGAACTCGATGTCGCGGGTGTTGCTTTTGAAATGGCCCATGTCTTCGCTTCCTCGTGACAAGCCTTGACTCGGCTGGCAGGCGCCCCGGTCTGCGGGTGGTCCCGTCGATACTGCCTGGTGACGGGGCGCCGTGCGGTGTGTTCGTCGTTGTCGAGTTGTGCAGTGTTGCTCTGCGCCGCGGCGGGGGCCGTCGCGGCGGTCGGTGCTACGCGTCGACGTCGGACCGTGCGGTTCGGCGCCGTAGGCGGGTACTTCCGGGAATTCCGGTCCGCCGGGGTTCTCGGACCCCGGTACGGGCAGAATCCGGCCGCTCTACCGACGAGTAACTTGATGCTCAGGCTACGCCGTTTTCTCCGGCGCGCAAACATGAGGGATTGCTCAGATTGCCTATGTGGTGTATAGGGCGAAAGTGCTAGGCAAAACCGCAGGTGACACGGGGTGTCGAAGGTGGCGCCCCGCCCGGTGGGCGCAGGCTGGTGACGGAAAGAACACCGCATTGCGCCGCTGATGGGACCGGAATCGGGATCGGCGGGGTCCGGCGGCGTGCGGGCGCAGGAGCGGGCGCGGGGACGGTGCCCGGCCGGCGCCGCTACGCGGCGGGTTCGGCGGACGGGTCGGCGGCGGTGCGCCGGTACTGCGGGCGGGGACCGGGCTCCGCGGTGCTGCGCGCCGGCGTCGCCCGATGCCGCGGACGGTCGGCGCGCATGCCGGCGGAGGCCGTCTGCGGCGCGGGGCGGGCGGGCGTGCGCCGCCGGGCGGCGGTGATCGCGTCGGAGATCGCACCGCACACGTGCACCGCGAAGGGGACGAGCGCGGGGCTGAGCATGAACGCGTAGAGGCCGATCAGCTGGGTCATGGATACACCTCTCCTGATTCGTGGGGCCGGGTTCGGGTCTTCGGCGGGGATCGCGCCGGGGCGGGCGCGGATTCGGTCTGTCGTGCGCCGGGGACGGGGACGGGCATGAGATCGCCATGTGCGCCGCGCTGCACGGCGGATGTGAGATATGACACTAGGAAGGACGGGGCGGGGCGGAAACGTCCCCGAGGGACGAACACCGCGCGCGGTGTTGTCGTTTTCGCACAGGCCCGGCCGGCGACCGCCGCCGAACGGGGCGCCCGCAGTCCGCGCCGTCGGGCTACTGCGCGGAGCGGTCGGCGAGGATCTGCACGGCCGGGGCGAGCAGCAGGCTCATGTCCGCGGCCGGGTCCTCCTCGGTGCCGGGGGCGATGGTGACGTAGCTCAGTGCGTGGCGCACCAGGTGGCGGCCCAGCCTGTGGGCGTCGGCGTGCGAGAGCTGCGCCCAGGACTCGGCGAAGATCCGCGCCAGCCGTTCGCTCGCCGAGGCCAGCAGCGCGCCCGCCTCGCTGGTCACCAGCCGCAGGATGTCGTCGGAGGCGGTGCCCTCGATGGCCGAGCGCACCATCGGGTCCGCCGCGGCCATGGTGAGGAACGAGCGGAACGCCGTCTCCAGTGCGGTCCGCGCGTCGCCCGGGTGCTCTGCGACGTCGGTCTCCACCTGGTCCAGGTAGCCGTCGACGAGGCTGAGGATGTACTGCTGCGCCACGTCGTGGCGGGATCCGAACTCGTTGTAGAGCGTCTGGCGGCTCACGCCGGCGGCGCGGGCGATGTCGGTCATGGTGATCGCCGGCCAGGCCTTGTCCGCCTGCAGCTCGAAGACCGAGTCGAAGACGGACTGCCGCAGGAGGCGACGGGTCGCCTGGTGGTACGGGATGCGTGCGCTCCGGCCGGCTGCCATGCCTGCATTGTCGCCGAGCACGCCCGC
The DNA here is from genome assembly GCA_964451655.1 of uncultured Mycobacteriaceae bacterium. Taxonomy (GTDB): domain Bacteria; phylum Actinomycetota; class Actinomycetes; order Mycobacteriales; family Mycobacteriaceae; genus Tomitella. The sequence goes on from CAYVJJ010000039.1 coordinate 2,018, forward strand.
GCCCGGTCCGGGCGGGTGCCGCCGTGCGGGATCGGCGGGGCGCTCGACGAGCGCGGCGCCTCCGGTCATCGGACGCCGGCCGGCGCGCCGGCCCCGTTCAGGTGCCCGCCGATGCGTGCCCGCGCCGCCCGCAGGTCCTTGGGTCGGCGGGCGGCCACGGCGGCCACCTCACGCCCGCCCGCGAAGCCGACGGTGAGGAAATCGTGCGCGCCGAGGTCGCCCTCCGTACGCCACTCGTCGGCCGCCTGCGGCGTCCCCGCGATCTGCAGGTTCACGCCGAACTGGTGGGTCCAGCACCAGGGCGCCTCCCGGTAGGGGCGGCCGGCGCCGAGGATCGACCGTGCGGCGGCGGCGCCGTGCGCCTGCCCGTGATTCCAATGCTCGACCCGGCGCGTACCGCCGGTGAGTGGGTCGGGGAACCGGGCCGCGTCGCCGGCCGCGTAGACCCCGGACGCGGAGGTGGCGCAGTACTCGTCGACGAGGATCCCGTCGGCCACGTCGATCCCTGCGGACCGCGCGGTTTCGGCCGCCGGGGTCATACCGACCGCGCCGACGACGATGCCGGCGGTCCACCGCCTGCCGTCCCCGGAGTGGACGACGGACACGCCGTTTCCCGCGGGGCCGGAGCCGGGCTCCTCGGCGACGTGGGTGACCTGCACGCCGGTCTCGATCGTCACGCCGTGCTCGGCGTGCAGGTCCGCGAGCATCCCGGACACCGTGTCCGGGACCGCGCCGGCCAGCGGCCGCGGCCCGGCTTCGAGGACGGTGACGGCGACTCCCGCCTCCGCGGCCACCGCAGCGACCTCGCACCCGATCAGTCCTGCGCCGACGATCACGAGGCGCCCGTGGGGGCCCGGTATGCCGGCGGCCTCGCCGAGGCGGCGGCGCAGGGCCAGCGCATCCTCGGCAGCGCGCACGTGCAGCACCCCGGGCCAGGGGGTTCCGCCGGGCGGGCCGAGGCGTCGTGCGCGGCCGCCGGTGGCGAGCAGGAGCGCGTCGTAGTCGAGGGTCGTGCGGTCGCCGGTGCCGACGTCCTCCGTCGTGACGCTGCGCCTGGCCGGATCGAGGCGGACGACGCGGGTGCCGGTGCGCACCTCCACCGGCAGCGCTCGCCAGGCGTCGGCGGAGCGCAGCGGGATCCGGTCGGCGTCCACGCGCCCGGACAGCAGATCCTTCGTCAGCATCGTGCGCCGGTACGGGAGCCGCCGGTCCGCGCCGATCATGACGACGTCGCCGTCGTACCCGTCCTTGCGGAGCGTCTGCGCGGCGGTCGCCCCGGCGATCCCGGTGCCGACGATGATCACCCGGCCCGGCATCACCGCTCGACCTCCACCATCTCGAAATCGGCCTTCGCGGCGCCGCAGTCGGGGCAGGACCAGTCGTCGGGGATGTCGTCCCAGCGGGTGCCGGGCTCGATGCCGTCCTCGGGCCAGCCCTCGGCCTCGTCGTACTCGAATCCGCACTGCAGGCAGCGGTACAGCTTGTAGGTGGTCGCGGTGGCGTTCATGGCGTTCTCCTTCGTGCTCGTGCTCGTGCTCGTGCGTGGTGCAGGTGTGTGCGGGCAGTGCCGGTCAGGCGGGGAGGAAGTCGACCTTCTCGCGGACGCCGCAGTCGGGGCAGGCCCAGTCGTCGGGCACCTCGGCCCAGGCTGTGCCGGCGGGGAAGCCTTCACGAGGGTCGCCGGCCGCCTCGTCGAACCGGTAGTCGCAGCCGGGGCAGATGTAGACGCTCACGCCGCACGCTCCTCGGTGGATGCGGACGCGGGCGCGTCGTCCGCGAGGCCGTAGGCGGCGAGCACCGTGGCGCGCTTGCCCGGCTGGATGTTCGCCAGGCGCATGTCGCCGTCGTAGTGCCGGGCCACCTTGGGGTCCATCAGCCGGCGCCACAGCGGCGGGACCACCGCCAGCAGGATCATCGTCGAATAGCCGGCGGGCAACTGCGGGGCTTCGTCCATGTTGCGCAGCGTCTGGTAGCGGCGGGTGGGGTTCGCATGGTGGTCGCTGTGGCGCTGCAGGTGGTACAGGAACACGTTGGTGCAGATGTGGTTGCTGTTCCAGCTGTGCGACGCCCTGCACCGCTCGTACCGTCCGCGCGGGGTGCGCTGACGCAGCAGGCCGTAGTGCTCCAGGTAGTTGACCGCCTCCAGCAGCGAGAATCCGAAGACCGCCTGGATCAGCAGATACGGCCAGATGGACAGCCCGAAGATCGCCAGCGACGCCCCGAACAGCGCCACCGTCATCAGCCACGCGGTGAGCACGTCGTTCTTGGGGCCCCACACCGGGGAGCCGACGCGCTGCAGGCGCTTTTTCTCGATCGCCCACGCGGACCGGACGCCGCCGGCGACCGAGCGCGGCCAGAACCGGTAGAAGCTCTCCCCGATGCGCGAGCTGGCCGGGTCCTCCGGGGTGGCGACGCGGACGTGGTGGCCGCGGTTGTGCTCGATGTAGAAGTGCCCGTAGGCGGACTGGGCCAGTACCAGGCGCGAGAGCCGGCGCTCCAGGTTCTCCTTCTTATGCCCCAGTTCGTGGGCGGTGTTGATGCCGATGCCGGCGGTGACGCCCACGGTGATCGCCAGGCCGATGTTCGACAGCACGCTCAGGTCCCAGGCCGACCAGATGTAGCAGGCCAGGAAGAACGAGCTGTACTGCAGCGGGATGTAGGCGTAGGTCGTGTAGCGGTAGAACCGGTCGTTCTCCAGTGCGTCGATCACCTCGTCGGGCGGGTTCTTCCCGTCCTCGCCCGCCATCACGTCGAGCAGCGGCAGCAGCCCGAACGCGATCATCGGCCCGGCCCACCAGAAGGCGTTCCATCCGGTGGCGGCGACGAGGCCGACCGCGATGAACGTGGCGGAGGACGGGATCAGCGCCAGGATCCACAGCAGCCGCTTGCGGTCGCGCCACGTCGCGACGGTGCCGTCCTCGCGTGTGTAGGTGAGTGTCTTCATCGTGATCACCCTTCATCGGTGCGTGTCGTCAACCCCCGCTTGCCGGTTGACATCGATGTGTTCGTGATCACGAAATTAGACAATCAACACATGATTGTCAATGAAAGAGACGAAACAAAGTTATGTGTACATATGACCAGGTCGTGAAGGGACGTGGATGCAGGTCCGCCCCGGGCGCGGCCTACGCGACCGGGGCGGGAATGTCCGGGTCAGGAGTGAATGCGGGGTGAGCCGAGCCTGCGGGCGGCCCGACTATCGGACTCAGGGCTTGCGCGCGAACACCAGCGAGTCGATGGCGGTGCCGGCGGCGGTCTCCCGGAACAGCTCACGCGCGAAGTCCACCTGCATGTCCGCGTCGAGCAGCCCGGTGATGTCGTCGGGGGTGAACAGGATGTCCGGCTCCTGCGGGCCTCCGACGCCCTCGTCGATATTGCGGCTGTGGTGCCCCAGAATCAGCAGTGCCCCGCCCGCGCCCAGCGCGTCCTGGGCGCGGCGCAGCAGCCGGGGCCGCTCGGTGGAGGGCAGGTGGATGTAGCTGATCAGCACCAGGTCGAGGCCGGCGCCGAGCGGCGCGGTGGTCAGGTCCGCCCGCGTCCAGGTGAGGCGTTCGGCGACGGCGGCGGGGGCGTCGGCGGCGATGCGCCGCGCCTTGTCCAACGCCACCTGGGAGAAATCGATGCCCTCCACCATCCAGCCGCGGGTGGCCAGCCACAGCGCATTACGGCCCTCCCCGCAACCGAGGTCGACGGCGCGGCCGGCCGGAAGGCTGGTGGCCAGCTCCACGACGATCTCGTTCGGCGGTGCGCCCCAGACGAGTTCATGCTCCCGGTAGCGCGCGTCCCAGTCCTGTGAGTCCACACCCCGAATGTATCCGCCGTAGCCGCCGCACGGCACGGACCTTCCCCCGCCGGAGGGCGCCGATCGTCGTCCACCGCCCTGGCGCTCGGCCTACGCTGGGGGTGGACAAGCCGGTTCGACGGAAGGACTCCGCGGTGGCAGACGGCGACCAGCACGACGGTGACGGGGCCGACGGGCAGCAGGCGGCATACGTGGAGGAGGGCGAGGCCTTCCGGCGCGACGAGAACTACATCAGCGACCGCATCACCTCCGATAGCGGCGCGCAGTGGCCTGTCGAGGCCGGCCGCTACAGGCTGGTGGCGGCGCGCGCCTGCCCGTGGGCCAACCGCACGCTGATAGTGCGGCGGCTGCTGGGGCTCGAGGACGCACTCTCACTGGGGTTGTGCGGGCCCGTGCACGACCAGCGCAGCTGGACCTTCGACCTGGACCCGGGCGGCGTGGACCCGGTGCTGCAGATCCCGCGGCTGCAGGACGCGTACTTCGCGCGCTACCCGGATTACCCGCGTGGCATCACCGTGCCCGCCATCGTCGAGGAGTCCACCGGAAAGGTCGTGACCAACGACTTCAAGCAGATCACCCTGGACTTCTCCACACAGTGGACCGCCCTCCACCGCGACGGCGCACCGGACCTGTATCCGGAGTCGATGCGCGATGAGATGGACGAGCTCATGCAGCACGTCCATGTCGATGTGAACAACGGCGTGTACAAGGCCGGCTTCGCCGGCGCGCAGGAACCCTACGAGCGAGCGTTCCTGGCGCTGTTCTCGCGGCTCGACGAGCTGTCGGACAGGCTCTCCACCCGCCGGTACCTCATGGGTGACACCATCACCGAGGCGGACGTGCGACTGTTCACCACCCTCGCCCGGTTCGATGCGGTCTACCACGGGCACTTCAAGTGCAACCGCACGAAACTCATGGAGATGCCGGTGCTGTGGGCGTACGCGCGCGACCTGTTCCAGACGCCCGGATTCGGGGACACCGTCGACTTCCTGCAGATCAAGCGGCACTACTACGAGGTGCACCGGGATGTGAACCCCACCGGCATCGTGCCGTTGGGGCCGGACACCTCGGTGTGGCTCACCCCCCACGGGCGCGAAGAGCTCGGCGGCCGGCCGTTCGGCGACGGCACGCCTCCGCCACCGGTGCGCGAGTCCGAGGCGGTGGACCCGGAGGGGCGGGCGTAGAGCACACGGGGGCGGCACCGCTCCCCATAAGGTGCGTGTCATGACGGGGACCGCGGGAGGGGGCGTGACGACGGGCCGGCGCGCGGTGCTTGCCTGGTCGTCGTGGGACGCGGGAGCGGCGGCGTTCAACGCCGTGGTCTTCACGTTCGTGTTCTCGGTGTATCTGACCGATCAGGTGGGGGAAGGGGCGCCGGGCGGGATCTCGTCGAGCACGTGGCTCGGTTGGGGGCTGGGCGTGGCCGGGTTCGTGCTGGCCGTGACCGCGCCGATCATGGGCGGACAGGCCGATGCGCGGGGCCGCCGGAAACGGTCTCTGGCCGTGCTCACAGCGTGCACGGTCGTACTGATGGCGGGGATGTTCTTCGTCCACGACTCCGAGCCCTACTTCTTCCTGGGACTGGTGCTGCTGGCCTCGGCGTCGGTCCTGGCGGAGTTGTCGAACGTCCCCTACTACGCGATGCTCCGGCAGGTCTCCACCCCGGAGACGCAAGGCCGCGTATCAGGAATCGGATGGTCCGCCGGGTACGTCGGCGGTGTCGTACTGCTGCTGATCGTCTACGCGGGGTTCATCGCGGGCGAAGGTGACACGCGCGGGGTGCTGGGTCTGCCGAGCGCCGACGGGCTGAACATCCGCCTGGTCGTGCTGTTCGCGGCCCTCTGGTTCGTCGCGTTCGCGGTGCCGCTGTTCGTGACGGTGCCCGAGGTGACCGCCACGGCCGCGCCGGCTGCACGCCCGGTCGGGTTGCGCGGGCGGTGGCGGTCCGTGCGGCGGGCGTACCGCGACCTGTTCGCCGATCTCGCGGAACTGTGGCGCACGGACCGCCGCACGCTGGGGTTCCTCGCCGCATCGGCGCTGTTCCGCGACGGACTGGCAGGCGTGTTCACATTCGGCGCGGTGCTGGGGGTGGGCGTGTACGGGGTCTCCTCGTCGGACGTGCTCATGTTCGGTGTGGCCGCCAACATCGTGGCCGCGGTCGGCGCTGTGGCGGGCGGGCACGTCGAGGAACGAGTCGGCGGCAAACGGGTCATCGTGTTCTCGCTCGCCTCGATGATGGCGGTGGGAGTGGCGTTGCTGGTGTCGTCGGGACCCCTGGCGTTCTGGGCGTGCGGGCTGGTGCTGTGCCTGTTCATCGGGCCGGCGCAGGCGTCGGCGCGGTCGTTGATGGCGAGGCTCTCGGCGCCGGGCGGGGAGGGGCAGATGTTCGGGCTCTACGCGACCTCCGGGCGTGCGGTGTCGTTCCTGGCGCCGGCGCTGTTCGGGCTGTTCTCGTGGCTGTTCGGTGCGGACAGGGCGGGGATCGTCGGTCTGTTGCTGGTGATCGGCGCAGGCCTGGCCGCACTGCTGCCGTTGCGGCTGCCGGGGCCGGCGGAGCAGGGGCCCTGACAGTAGGGGACCCGGCCGGCGCCCGGTGACGGCGGGGACCGGGTCTCGCCCTCCGGTGCGCCTACCCGATCGCGACAGTGGCCCCGCGCAGGGTCGTGAACAGCGGGCTGTAGGTGAAGTCGGCCCTGTCCTGTTCGCCGATGTACAGGTCGATGTGCTTGTCGCCGCCGAATCCAGGGGTGAACTGGTCGTGGATCCGCCACTCCCCGTCGCGCAGCCGTTCACAGACGTCCCGGTGCACGGCGCCCTCACCGCAGTCGAGTACCCGGACCCGGGTGCCCGGATCCAGCGTGTTCGCCGCTGCGGTGCGGTACGGCTGCAGTACGCCGCCGTAGGCGTCCCGGGGCGCGTCGTCGATCCAGAACCCGACGTTCACGCTCCAGTTGAGGAACCCGCCGGCGTGCGGTCCGGAGGTGATACGCCCCGTGCCTTCCTGGTGGACGGCGTCGACGAACTCCACAGGGTAGCTCCCCAGCAGGGAGTCTCCGAACGCGCAGTCGCGGATCCCGCACCCGGTCACCTCCGTCGTGCGTCCGGGGTGGAACGACTCGACCGGTGTGTAGTACACGGTCACGAGCCAGTCTCCGGAGCGGTCGGACGGAGCCGGGGCCGCCGCCGGCTGCACGGAGACGCACGCGGCGCCGGCCAGGCCGAGCAGTACCGCGGCATACGGAAAGCGGCGGCGGATCATCGGTCAGCCGTCCTGCAGTAGCGATTCCGGCGTGACGAATGTGTACCCGAGCGCCTGGATCCCGCTGACGATCCGCTTGAGCGGCTCCACCCCCAAGTACGGGTGGTAGAAGAAGCTGGCCACACCGTCCCGGACGGCGCCGATGGCCCGCGCGTGATCGAGGATGTCGTCGACGGACTGCGGTGCGACGCCGTGCTCGGCGACGGGGGCGAGGTAACCGAGGTCCTCCGGGATCACCACGGAGCCGTAGACGTCCCGCACCAGATACGGGAAGTACTGCTGGAACAGCGAGTCCGGATCAGGCTCGTCCCCGCACGGCCCGGTCCCGGGCGGGCACTGGGAGGCGAAGTAGGTCCCTTGCTCGTAGCGCACTCCGAAGACGTCGTTCGCCGCCGCATAGTCCGTGGCGGAGGCGGTGTAGTGGGGGAACTCGAACAGCCACGGATCGGGCAGGCCGACGCGGGTCATCTCGGTGCGTCCGCGCTGCATGCGGTCCGTCGCCCATTCAAGAGAGTCGGCGGGGACCGGGCCGGTCAGGACCTCGTGGCCTTCGGCGTCGTAGCGTGCACCGTAGAACTCCCAGTCGGCGCCGGAGACGCCCGCCGGGTTGGCGGTGTCGCCGTACTGGTGGGTGTATCCGTGCAATTCGATGGTTCCGCCGCGGTCGCGCATGTACTGCAGTGCATCGACGACCGCCGGGGTGTCCGCCAGGCGGCGCACGAATGGGTGATGTGGATCCTGGCCCTCACGGATCCCGAGGCGGGTATCGACGTAGACGGGGTAGACGGCGACGGTGAACGGTGCTCCCGCCGCGGCGAGCATGTCGGCGATGGCACGGAGCTGCTCGGGGTCCGAGTCCGGGCCCACGTCCTCGAGTCGGACCAGTGCGCGGTGCCGATCGGGGGCGTCCGGCTGCACGAGGGAACGCAGCAGGTCGGCCGCGGCGAGGTAGCGGCCGCCGTATTCGACATAGTCGTACGGGGATTCGGCCAGGTAGGTGAACGAGCCGGTGGTGACGGCCCAGGGGGACCGCTTGCCGTCATCCGTAACGGCCCAGCCCCGCACGACGGCGGGGGAATCCGACGCGAGCGCGATCCGGGTGACGGGCGTATCCGGAGAGTTTGCACGGCCCAACCGGACGCCGTTGTATTCGACGGCCACGGCATTCACCGCGGGGCCGTCGGCCACATGCCATCCCAACCGTGCCGCGGCCGCCGGGTCGCGCGTGAACAGGGCACCGGCGTCCCCGCCGATCCACATCGTCGGAACCGTTCCCGACAGCATGGTGTCGAGCAGACAGCCCGGCAGGCGGGCGTCGGATGCCGATCCGATGTAGACGACGGCACTCACGTTGCGCTCCTCGCCGCATCGATAGTCGCCGATGGTCCGGGTGCGTACCCGGGAGCCGTGCGACAGCAGGTTCGCAGTCTGGACAGCCTGCGTCTGGGCGTAGCGCCAGTCGGGGCCGGCGACGCCGTAGACGAGCAGCGTTTCCGTGCCCGGGGCGGCGCCGGGGGCGGCATCCCCTGGGATACCCGCCAGGTTCTGCTTGGAGGCGGTCCCGACGGCGGGCGGGGCGGCGTCGGACAGCGGCGGTGTCGATGTCGCCCGGTACACCCCGAAGGACAACGCTACGGCCAGCACGGTGACGAGCACCGCGGCGCGCGTCCACGCCGGAAGCGCAGCCCGCGCGCGGCTGCGTCTGCGGGACGGAAAGGCCCCGGAGGACGGGGCGGGTCTCCCGGTCATGGGCCGACCTGGAGTGCAGAGGGCACGCTGTCCTGCCGGACATGCCCCACAGCCTGGCCCGGGCCCTGGCCCCGATCCTGGACGATGGCTCCGACGGGCCGAAAGGGGGCAGGCCGTTCCATGGTGATCCCGGTGAGTTGCGCCAGTGCCTGCTCCGCACGGACGGCGGCGAATCCGTCTCCGAACGGGTTGCCGCCCTGGGCGAGAACCCTGCTCCCGTCGAGAAGACCGGACGCCCAGTCGACGATCGTGCGCTCATCGGTTCCCACGATCACAGCGTTGCCGCTCTCGATCGCTTCGACCCGTTCCGTCCGCTCCCGCATGACCAGCACCGGCACTCCGAAGGTGGGAGCCTCCTCCTGGATTCCGCCGGAGTCGGAGCAGACGAGGCTCGACACCGACAGAAGCCGGATCAGATCCGGGTAGTCGAGGGGGCCGGTCACGGTCACGCGTTCCACGGAATCGAGGGCGGCGTGGACCTGGCCGGCCACCGCAGGATTGGGGTGTGCCGGGAACACCACTTCCACATCCGGGTGCGCTCGGGTGATGGCCTCGACGGCACAAAGTATGTGCTGCAACGGTTCTCCCCAGGAATCTCGCCGATGTGCGGTGGCGAGGACGAGGCGGCCGGCGCCGGTGCGGGCGCGGCGCTCCACCGCGGCGAGCCGGGCGTCCTGAGGAGCGGTGCCGGAGCTGTCGGCGGCCAGCGCTGCGGCGGCGTCGACGACGGTGTTGCCCACACACATCACGGACGGGCCCGAGATCCCCTCCCCGCGCAGGTTCTCGACAGACCGGGGCGTCGGGGCCAGATGCAGCCGCGCGATCCGGGCGAGCAGGGACCGGTTCGCCTCCTCAGGGAACGGGCTCGACATGTCCCCGGTGCGCAGCCCGGCCTCGAGGTGGGCGACGGGAATGCGGAGGAGGAACGCGGTCAGGCCTGCGACGAAGGCGGTGGTCGTATCCCCTTGCACGACGACCGCATCGGGCCGGGAAGCGGTGAAGTGGCCCTCCAGCGCACGCGTGAGTCCGGCGATCAGTTCCGGTTGGCTCCCGGTGGAACGCGTGACCGGAAGGGTCACGTCCGGGGCGAGCCCGAATGCGGCGAGCCCCTGGTCGAACGACGACGGGTGCTGCCCGCTCGATACGACGGTCGCCGACATCCTGCCGGCGTCGCTGAGCGCGATTGCGAGAGGGGCGAGCTTGATCCCTTCCGGCCGCGTCCCCCCGATGAGTTGCACGTGCGGGCGGGCTCCGAGCACACCGACCGGTGCTGCGATTATTTCATCCGACATCGTGATCAATCCTCCGAGAGATTTCAGACCGACGGGCGGGTGCGGGCCGGCGATGCGATTGCTGACGGGATCGCCATCCTTGATTGGGTTTTACCCCATATAAGAAGTCGACTTCAATCAGTTGTACTACAGGATGTAACCGCAGGTGAAGCGTCATCCATGCGGATGACAGCCGCGTGAATGATTACAGTAGTGGTCCGAGTTAAAGGTGTTGTAATAATGGATTAAAGTGAATCTTCCCGGCTGTCGATTCGGATCTCTACCGCCAGGCCTTCGTCGGGGGCGACCGCGGACGACATCGACGGACAGCCAGTGATGTCCGTTAACATCCCACGTCACTGTGCTAGACGGCGCAGCGTGCGCGAGGAGTCCAGGTAATGGGTATGCCGCACCCACGCCTACGGCATGTTCGGAGACCGGGTGCGCGGAGGTGAGTCGGGCGGATCCGGTGCGTTATTGACGGGGCAACTCAATGTGATGTATAAAATTTGAGCATCGGATCGAATGAATTCCTATCCGCACATGCGGCCCGGATTGCGAGCGCGGCCGGGAGTCGGCGCATCCGGATCGCCAGGAAACGGTCGACGGCGTAACGAAATTTCCTTGACGGTCGATGAAAATCAGAACTCAGTAGGTTCTTCCGGGGAGGGGACATGTACGTTTTCAGGCTGTGGCACGTCGGCGCGATCTTCGGCGCCGGCGCCACCGTCCAGGGCGCCGGTTTCAGCGCGCTGTCCGTCGTGCTGGCCGCCGTCGTGCTCGTCGCGACAGCGCTGTTGGCCCGATCCATACACCACGCACGCCTACGCGCGGCGGATTCCGGGAACCTCACCGAACTCGTAGTCGCGGAGGCGAGCCAGTGCAGCAACAGCCGCTGATCCCGCTCTGGCAGCTGCTCATGCTGCTGGCCCTGCTCTCCTGGCCGGTGTACAACCTGGCGCTGGCACTGATAGGCGGCCGCCGTGCCAGACCGGGCGCCGGCACCGGGGCGGGAGCCGGGCGCTTCGAGTTCTGGCTCGTCATCCCGGCGATGAACGAAGAGCGTGTGATCGCCCGTACAGTCCGGGCGGCGCTGGCGCTCGATACACCCGGAACGCCGGTGCGAGTGCTGGTCGTCGACGACGCTTCCGAGGATCGGACGCCGGAGATCCTCTCGGAGATCGTGGATCCGCGCTTGCACGTTCTGCGGCGCGACCTGCCCGATGCGCGTGTCGGCAAGGGGGAAGCGTTGAACGCGGCCTACCGGCTCATCCGGGCGCATGCGGAGCACGACGGCGCCGTGGACAGGACCGTGATCGGGGTGGTCGACGCGGACGGCCGCACAGACCGGAGATCGATGGCAGATGTCGCGGATCTGTTGGCGGGGAGTGGGGTGGGCGCGTGCCAGATGCGTGTGCGGATCTACAACCGCGAGCGGTTGCTCGGGCTTCTGCAGGACATGGAGTTCGCCTGCGTCGCCAGCGCCGCGCAGGTCGTGCGCGACCTCAACGGAAGCGTTGGTCTGGGCGGTAATGGGCAGTTTGTGAAGCTCCCGGTGCTGCTGCCTCTGGGGGATGCGCCGTGGTCGTCGTGTCTGGTGGAGGATCTGGAGATCGGATTGCGCATGCACACGGCCGGCACGTCCGTCCGATACACGCGCACTGCCACCGTGATTCAGCAGGCCGTTACCGACCCTCGCCGCCTGGTGCGGCAGCGCACGCGGTGGGCACAGGGGAACCTGCAGTGCTCCAGGTACATTCCTAAGCTACTCCGATCACGTTGGGTGGGTAGCATCGGTCTGCTGGACTTCCTTCAGTACCTTGTCACCCCGTGGCTGGCGATCCCGGTGTCGGTGGTAGTGAGCGCGATAGTGGGCGTCACGGTGATCGGCACGCTGGTGGGATGGGAAGTACCGGGACTGGTGACCGCAGGCGGGACCCTGTGGCTGGCGGTGGCCGTGTGGCTGGCCGTGGCATTCATCCCGGGGCTCATCTGGGCGCTGGTCCACCGTGTATCGGTCCGCGACGAGCCGCTGTGGCGCTGTGCCCTCGCCGGACTCCTCTACCCGTTCTTCCTGTTGCTGGGCGTGGTCGCGGCATGGTGTGCCGTTTACCGGCACCTCACCGGACGCGACAGATGGGAGAAGACGGAAAGGGTGGCGGCGTGACGGACGGCGTCTGCCGGCCGGATGAGCGTACCGGCCCCTAGCTCATCTTCGCGACGACCGGCAGCGGCAGGTACCGCATCGCCGCACCCAGCGG
>CAYVJJ010000040.1:0-1776 GCA_964451655.1 uncultured Mycobacteriaceae bacterium
CGCCCCCGGTGCACCGATGAATCCCGGCGCCCGCGGAGGTCTGCACTTCCGACACCACCGCAACCGACCCGCCGACGGTTCCTCCCGAAAGGCCCTGCCATGACACGGATGCTCTTCCCCAACCTCCCCGTCGCCGACGTCGACAAAGCCCGCGCGTTCTGGGAATCGCTGGGCTTCACCTTCAACGAACAGTTCAGCGACGAGCGCGCGGCCTGCCTGGTCATCAACGACCTGGCCAACGTGATGCTGCTGCGCACCGACTTCTTCCACGGGTTCCACGACACCCGGGCGCACTCGGGCACGGAAGTGCTCCTGGCGCTCGACGCCGGCAGCCGCGACGAGGTGGACGCGCTGTGCGCCAAGGCCGCCGCGGCGGGCGCCACCCACACCGAGTGGCCCCTGGAGGAGGGCCCGATGTACACGGGCGCCTTCCGCGACCCGGACGGCCACCTGTGGGAGGTGTTCCACATGGACATGGAGGCCGCCGGCATGGCCTGACACCGCACACCCCGCCCCCGCACTGCAGACAGATCAGGAGGTCCGTCATGACCGCCACCAGTCCCACCACCGCCGCCGGCTCCACCCGGTACTCCGCCGTGCAGCCGTGCCTGTGGTTCGACCACCAGGCCCGCGAGGCCATGGAGTACTACGTGAGCGTGTTCCCCGACTCGCGCATCACGTCCATCACCGAATACCCCGACGAGTCCCTCGACCCGCACTTCCACGGCATGACCGGCAAGGTGCTCGACGGCCAGTTCACGCTGCGCGGCGTCGAATTCCGCTGCCTCGACGGCGGGCCGATGTTCCCGTTCACCGAGGCGGTCTCGTTCTCAGTCGCCTGCGCCGACCAGGAGGAGATCGACTACTACTGGGCCGCGCTCTCGCACGTGCCCGAGTCGGAACAGTGCGGCTGGTGCAAGGACCGCTTCGGCGTCAGCTGGCAGATCGTGCCCCGGAACATGGTCGAGCTCGTCGCCCGGCCCGAACAGATCCAGACGATGATGGGGCAGAAGAAGATCGTCATCGCCGAGCTCGAGAACGCCTGACCGGGCCGCTCAGCAGACGCACCCTCCGCAGACGGCGGCGCCCAACAGACGGCGGCGCTCAGCAGGTTCCGCGCGGCACGATGATCGGCACCGTGCCGCGCGGATCGTCGAGCACGTCGGCGCGCAGCCGGTACGCCTCGGCCAGCGTCGGCTCGGTCAGCGACTCGCGCGGGGTGCCGTCGGCGAGGATCCGCCCGCTGCCCAGCACCACGATCCGGTCCGAGTGCGCGCCCGCGAGCATGAGGTCGTGCAACACCATCACCACGGTGCGGCCGCTCCGCGCCAGCGAGCGCACCAGCTCGAGCATCTCCACGGCGTGCGCGGGATCCAGGTAGGTCGTCGGCTCGTCGAGCAGCAGCACCGGGCTGTCCTGGGCGAGCACCATCCCCAGCCACACGCGCTGACGCTGGCCGCCGGAGAGCGTCGCCAGATCGCGGTCCACCAGCCCCGCGGTGCCGGTCTCCTCCAGGGCCGCGTCCACCGCGGCGGCGTCCTCGCGCGTCTCTCCCCGCCACCACACGCGGTGCGGGTGCCGGCCGCGCGCCACGAGCTCGCCCACGGTCAGCCCCTCGGGGGCGACGGGGTTCTGCGGAAGCAGCGCCACGGTCCGGGCTGCGTCGCGCGCCGAGAGCCGGTGGATCTCGGTGCCGTCCACCAGCACCCGGCCGGACCGGGGCGGCAGCAGACGGCTCATCGTCTTCAACAGCGTCGTCTTGCCGCAGCCGTTGGG
>CAYVJJ010000040.1:1876-14153 GCA_964451655.1 uncultured Mycobacteriaceae bacterium
GTCGAGGACGTCCGGTCCCGCGTCGTAACCGGCGTGCACCGACTCGACGGTGAGCGTCGACCCGGCCCGGGCCCGCATCACCTGGGCGTCCGTGTCCTGGGCCTCCGTGTCCTGGCCGTCTGCGCCCTGGGGGTCGGTGTGCCGAGCCGCCACCGCGGGGGACTCCACTGACTGGGCCCGCACCGCCCGGGCCTCCACGCTGTTGCCGCTGTCCGTCGTCTGCGTCACGCCGGAGTCTCCTCGCATCGTCGGCACCCGTCCTGTCGCTGCCGGCACCCGTCCTGTCGCTGCCGGCCCCCGTTCCACCGCTGCCGGCTTCCGCCGGTTCCGCGCCCGCCTCATCGCCCGCTGCTCCTGCGCACCGAGCCCAAGACCAGCGCCACCAGCACCGGCCCGCCCACTATCGCTGTGATCAACCCCACCGGCGCCGTGAACGGCAGGGCCTCCGCCCCCAGCGCGCACAGCGTCAGCAGCGCCGCGCCGCCCGCGGCCGCCGTGGCGGGCGGGGGCACCGGCCGCCCGGTGAGCACCCGCACCAGTTGCGGCGCCACCAGCGCCACGAACCCGATAGGGCCCACCATCGCCACCGATACCCCCACCAGGCCCGTCGCCGCCACCAGCAGCACCGTGCGCACCCGGCCCACCGGGACCCCCAGCGACATGGCGGTGGCGTCGTCGTGCGCCAGCATCGGCAGGTCGCGCGTGACGCTCGCCCCCAGCAGCAGGAACACCGCCAGCCCGATGCCCAGGGGCAGCAGCGAATCAGAGCGGACCATGCCCGTCGAGCCGGCCAGCCACGTCTGGGCGTCGGCCGCCCGCGACAGGTCCGCCCGCAGGATCAGGTACCCGATGATCCCCTGGCACATGAGCCCGAATGCGACACCGATCACCACGATCCGCCGCGACGAGTTGAAGCCGCCGAGCACCAGCAGCAGGACCACGATGACCGCGGCGCCGGTCACCGCGAGGATCGCCTGCCACCAGTAGGTGGACAGGTCGGCGGCGAACGCAGGACGCACGACGATGGTCCCCGCCACCACCGCGACGGCCGCGCCGCCGGAGATGCCCAGCAGGTCCGGCGAGGCGATCGGGTTGCGCGAGAGCGTCTGCGTCCACGCCCCCGCCAGGCCCAGCGCCGCGCCCACCGCCACGGTGGTCACCGCCACCGGGATGCGCAGGTCCCACACCAGGCTGATCGCGCGGGAGTCGCCGCCACCGGTGAGGGTGGACAGCACCTCGCCGGGCGAGAGCTGCACCGGCCCGGAGGCCAGCAGCATCACGTACCCGGCGGCGGTCACCAGCACCAGCGCAGCGAAGACGACAGCGGTGCGCACCCGGCGCCGGCGCACCGTCTCAGCGCGCGGGCGCGGGGGCGCCGCCGGGGCGTCCAGCGTGGCCGTCATGCCGTCGCCTCCCCACCGTCCTTATCCGGGCCCCGGTCCGGCCGCCGGACGCCGCGGCGCAGGGGGGACATCCACCGCGCGCGCACACGCGGGCGGGCCACCGACGCCACCAGCAGCGGTGCGCCGACGATCGCCAGCACCACCGACACCTCCACCTCGCCGGGCCGCGCTATCACCCGGCCCACGATGTCCGCCAGCAGTGTGAGCGCGCCGCCGACCAGCGCGACGGGCACCAGCATCCGGGTGAGCGAAGGGCCGGTGAACCGGCGCACCATGTGCGGGGCGGCGAAGCCGACGAACGCGATGGGCCCGACGGCCGCCGTCGCACTGCCCGCGAGCACCACCACGGCCGACGCGGTGAGCACCCGGGTGGTCGACGGCGAGCCGCCCAGGCCCACGGCCGCGTCCTCCCCCATCGACAGCAGATCCATCGGCCGCGCCGCGAGTGCCGCCAGCACCAGGCCTACAGCCAGGCCGACTGCGGCGATCACCACGTCCCCGGTACCGCGGCCCACGGTCGAGCCGACGGTCCACTGTCGGATCCCGTCGAGCACCGAACGCTGGTGCAGGGCCATGAGCGTGGTGGCGGCGTTGAGCGCGAACGCCATCGCGATGCCGACCAGCAGCAGGATCAGAGGGTCGTCGGCGAGGCGCGCCACCGCCAGCACCACCACCGCGATCGCCGCCGCGCCGACCAGCGCCAGGAGCGTCTTCTGCTGCAGGCTCACCACGCCCAGCGTGGCCCCGAGCGCCACGGCGAAGCCCGCCCCCGCGGTGATCCCGATGATGCCGGGATCCGCCATCGGGTTCTTGGTCCACGCCTGCGCCAGGGCACCGGACACCGCCAGCGCCGCCCCGGTGGCCGCGGCCAGCAGCGTCCGGGGCACCCGCAGCTCCCACACCACCTGGGACAGGTCGCCGCCCCCGCCGTTCCCGTCCGGCCCGGCGAAGAACGCGGACAGTGCGTCGGCCGGCGACGTCGGGCGGGCCCCCGCGATGAGCGACAGAATGCAGACGCCCGCCAGCACGGCCAGCGCCACGCCGATGATCACCGCGTTCCTGCGGCGCCGGGAGACTCTCGTGCCGGAGCCGGGCCCCGATTCTGCCGAGTCGATCCCGGGAGCCGTGGCCATGCCGGACCCGCCCCCCGACCCGTACCCGCCGGACCGGCCGGTCACACCGCCGCCGCCACCTTCTTGACGGCGAACGGGATCGTCAGCGGATTCGGCATGCTCATGGCGTTGCCGGTGTCCTCATCGAGATAGACCACCTTGTCCTGCTTCACGATGTCGAGGTCGCTGAAGATCGGATCGTTTTTGAGCTGCTCCACGGCGCCGTTGTAGTCGAGGACGAACAGGTAGTCCAGCGAGTTCAGCTCCCGGTAGTTCTCCGGTGCGATGTCGCGGTAGAAGGTGCCCTCCGGCGTCGCCTGCAGCTCCTCCGGGATGGTGAAGCCGAGCTTCTCGATCATGTCGCCGCGGCCGTCGCCCTCGGTGTAGAGGCCGAGCTTTCCCGCGTAGGGCATCACCACGGCGGCGGTCTTGCCCTGCAGCTCCGGGTGTTCGTTGCGGAAGTCCTCGAGCGTCTGCTCGGACTGCGCGATCAGCTCCTGCCCGCGGTCGTGCTCGCCCACCGCGTCGGCGATGGTGGTCACCTGCACCTCCCACGGCACCTGCCAGTCCGTGTACTCCGGCGGATGGGTGGTCACGGGTGCGATCTTCTCCAGGTCCGCATGCGCGCGCTCATCCACCGCCGCGTTCACCGCGATGATCTGCGTGGGCGAGGTGGAGGCCACCTGCTCGACGATGTCCGCGGTGAACCCTGTGCCGGTGCCGTAGATCGGCAGCGGCTGCGCGTCGCCGAGCTCGTCCTTGGCCCACGGGCCCACCCCGGACGGGTCGCCGTCGCCCTTGGCGCCCCACGGGGCCACGGCCACCGGCGTGATGCCCAGCGCCAGCAGGGTGTCCGTGTCCCCGAGGCCGAGCGCCGCGACACGCTGGTCACCGCCACCGCCGTTACCGTCCCCGCCGTCGTCGCCGGAGCCCCGGGAGCATCCGGTGAGCACCAGGGCGATCGCGGTGAGTGCGGCCAGCGCAGCCAGAATCCGGCGGCGCGCTGCATGTGGGCGAGAGGCGTGTGGACGACCGGCGTGCGGACGATCGGGCATGGGGGGTCCTTCCCGCGCTGTGGCAAAAGCTTTAGGGTAGCCTAAACTAGGCTGCCCGTCGATCTGCGGTTGCCCCCCGCGCACAGGAGTTGTATGGCCACCAGTCCGGTCTCCGCCGTCGCCGACCCGGTGCTCGCGGAGCGTCCCCCCGCGGGCGAGCACCGGCTGATCCCGGTCACCGTCGTCGCCGTCTCGCAGCTGGCGCCGAATGTCGTGCGCCTCCGGCTCGCGGCCCCCGAGTTCCGCGACTATGCGCTCAGCGGACCCGACGAGTACTTCGGGCTGCTGATGCCGCCGAGCGGGCAGGACTTCCGGCCGTTCGAGACCGGCGCCGGGGCGAACATCCGCGCGGTCGTCTCCGCACTGCCCGAGCAGCACCGGCCCGAGCTGCGCTGGTACACCGTGCGCAACCTCGACCGGGAGGCCGCGGCGATCGACGTCGACATCGTCACCCACGGCGACGCGGGGCCCGGTTCCCGCTGGGTGCTGCGTGCACGCCCCGGCGACACGGCCGGCATCTACACGTGCAGCGGCATCTGGTCACGTCCCACCCGCGCCCAGCTGCTGGTCGCCGACGCCACCGCCGTGCCCGCGCTGCGGTCCGTCCTCGAGTTCGCCGCGCAGCACCACCCCGACGCCATGGCCGACATGCACGCCGTGGCCCTCGCCCCCTCACCCGACGAACTGGAGCCGGGCCTGGAGGACGAGTGGTCCGGACGGCTCGGCACCCTCGACGTGCTCTACGCGCCCGCCGAAGACCAGGCGCAGACCGTGCGCCGGCTGCTCGAGGGCTGGCGCGCATCCGGTCACCCGGCGGCCCAGGTCGGCTGCACATGGACCTGTGGCGAATCGGACCTGGCCAAAGCCGCGCGCACCGTCGCCGTCAAGGGTTGGGACACCCCCACCGACTGGGCCGGCTGGGCCACGTACTGGATCCTCGGCCGGCCGCGGCCGTAAGGGGCGATTCCTCCGGGGTGTTTCTTCCGGGGGGCAGTTCTTCCGGGGGCGGCTCGTCGGGGAGTGCGGCCCGTCGGGGTGCTCGCCCCCATCCCGCGCACTGATCTGTCATCCGCGCGCCCATCTCGGATCCGCCCGCCGATCTTCCTTTTGCGCGCCCGTTAGCCCGGCGTGTCGTCACAACCGGTGCGCAACACCAGTTCTCAGATTGCAATCCCGCGCGCGGATGACAGATCGGCGCGCGGATCACCGGTCTTTTCGGCAGATTCCGCGCCGCACACCGACGGACCCCGGTCAGCGTGTGCGCGCCGTGGAAGGCCGTGCGCGGATTACGGGAGGCGGCCGCCGAATATGAGCAACAGCCGCAGGAACCGGTGCGCGGCCAACTCCCCGGCCGGCAACCGGAACCGCCGCAAGTACATGGCCGCACCGCACCCCGGATCACAGGCGCGCGGCCCGGAAACTCGTGCGTAATCGGGGCCCACTCAAAACCGTCGTGTCCCGATGCACAGCCCCGAATCACCCCGGAGAACCCGCACACAGCGTGTCGTCGACTCAACACGGCCGCTACGCACTGCGCCGCTGCAGCAATTCCGCAGCAAGCACCCCGATCGCAGGCAGTTGGCCGATCATGATGCTGCCGGGCAACGCCAAAAGTTCCCACCCAGTGCGCGGGAACCCGAACGCCCAGAGAGCCACCGCACCTGCCAAGACGATGCTGAACGCATGACTGCCGGTCAGCACCCGTATATGCCGTGTCGGTCCGGTGCGGATGAATCCGCTTGCGCTGATACCCAGGACCGCCGCGATCAGGCCGACAACAGTGCCGCAGACCATCACGACGAACGACGAATCCACGCCCACCCCGGCGCCGTAGGACAGCACAAGGTGCACAATCACGAAACCTCACATCACCACCGCGCAGACGGCAGCCGCAACGGAGGTCGCACGGATAAGTTTCACGCGATCAACGTAACCGAGCCGAACAGCCCGCGCCGCATGCAATGCGCACCGGCGTCAGGGCTGTTTCAACTCCCGGACGGTCAGCGGTCGACTCTTATCGTCGGAGTCGGCAGGTATCCAATAGATCGTTTCTGCGTCCGGGTGTCGAGGAGCGAGAGTGCCCCGAGGCTCGAGTACCTGATAGCGGGCGATCTGAGCTGCGCGGTCGTCGATTCCCGCAACATCTCCGACCGGCGACGGGCGGGGGACATCGACGCAGTTGTCGATGCCGTACACATACTGCGGCGCTGAATCGGGGTAGGGCTTGTAGACGAGCAGCACACGACTTCCATCGGTCCATGACCGCAACACCTGCGGCTTCTCGTCCGTCATCGACGACCAATGGTTTTCCAGGTAATCCACTGTCTTGTCGTGGACCTGCCGTACGACGTCACGGATCCCGTCTGCCTCCTCTTGAAGTTCCCGGCGCCGGTCCTTGGTCATCCGCTGCATCGGCATCGACCGGATGAGTTCACATTGCCCCGGGCGAAGCCCGTAGTCCTCGACAAGCCGTCGCTCCAACTCCTTGCTGTCGGCAGAGTGATGAGCGAGTTCCACCAGTTCGATTCGGTGGTCGATAGCCCAAAGGAGCCCTTCGAGCACCGCGAGGCGACCTTCCGGGGTGGGATTCGACGCAGAGCGTGGAATCGAGGAACTGTCACGACGGAGTTGCCGCGAAGAGCGACTCGAGTTCAGCCGGACGGTTCCACCGACGAAGCCCTCCGCGGGCACCGCAAGTGACTTCTTCCTCCAACTCACCACGCCACCGTATCCTCGACTTCAGTTCAACGTTCGGACTCGCCGTACATCACCCCGGCCCCATGATCAGTGACGAATAGTCCGCATAGAGTCCGGCCGCACCCAGGAAGGATCGTTATGGCCCGCGACAGGATCACCGACTGGCCAGGCCTGACGATCGGGGTCTTCCCTGAGCACGGACACCCCAGCTCGCTCTGGCCGTCGAAAGAACTGAAACTCATCGACCGCAACCGGCCGTATGTCATGCCCGACGAACTCGGGATCGATGAGCCTCTCGGAGCGGAAATCCTGGACTGGACAGACTACTTCCAATGGCAATTCGACACCGAAGCCGACGACTTCGATGGTCGGCCGATCTGGAAGCCCGGATCTGACGTCTACGATTGGTACGACGAGGGCTACCGCATCGTGTACAAGCTGCGTGCACAGTTCCCCCGGGTGCAAATTGCACCACGGTTCGCGAAGTATGTGTTCTCTCCGAACGAGCGCCGGGAGAGCAGCGGGCGCATGCCGATCAGCCTTCCCGGCGAAGACAGGGCGGGGTACATCAGCATCAGGGAACTCACACCCCCTTGGCCAACCCCCATCGAAGAGATCGGGTGACGTGGCTTCCGATGACGACGAGAGGGCATCGTCCGCCGTGCGACTCACCGGGCAGCGCGTGCGACAGGACCCAGCCGAAGCGGCAACGGTCCGTCGGCATCTCGCATTGCACGTGACCCTCGCCCGCGCGGAGCCCGGCTGCGTCTCCTTCGAGGCGCGGCAGACCGATGATCCGCTCGGCTGGGACGTCCACGAGCAGTTCGTCGACTCCGCGGCGCTTTTCGCCCTCCAGGCGCGGACATCCGACAGCACGTGGGGCCAGGCCACCAGAGGATTCTAGCGCCGTCTGATGCGGGCTCGCCCCCATCCCGCGCACTGATCTGTCATCCGCGCGCCCATCTCGGATCCGCCCGCCGATCTTCCTTTTGCGCGCCCGTTAGCCCGGCGTGTCGTCACAACCGGTGCGCAACACCAGTTCTCAGATTGCAATCCCGCGCGCGGATGACAGATCGGCGCGCGGATCACCGGTCTTTTCGGCAGATTCCGCGCCGCACACCGACGGACCCCGGTCAGCGTGTGCGCGCCGTGGAAGGCCGTGCGCGGATTACGGGAGGCGGCCGCCGAATATGAGCAACAGCCGCAGGAACCGGTGCGCGGCCAACTCCCCGGCCGGCAACCGGAGCGCGACGGTATCGAAGCCGGGCGACCTCATGACGTGACAAGCCGACGCCCCGCCTGAGCACCCACAGCAACCAGCACCACCCCCGCGTGGTGTACACCACACTCTTTTTGCTCTACACTTCTATGTCGTCACGATGTTTAACTGTAGACAGTGACCTGTCGGGCGGCCTTCACCCCGAACACCGCCCGCGGCAGCCCCGCACCAGCAGCCCCGCAC
The DNA here is from genome assembly GCA_964451655.1 of uncultured Mycobacteriaceae bacterium. Classification (GTDB taxonomy): domain Bacteria; phylum Actinomycetota; class Actinomycetes; order Mycobacteriales; family Mycobacteriaceae; genus Tomitella. The sequence goes on from CAYVJJ010000040.1 coordinate 9,606, forward strand.
CAGCGGCCCCGCCCATCACGCCACAGCGGCGTCGATGCCCAGGAGGACCCATGACCCCGGCCTACCCGTCCCCGGCCCACCAGCCCCAGGCCCACCAGACCCACGCCCACCAGACCCAGGCCCACCAACCCAAGCCCGCCACGAGCCGGCCCGCGCCGGGCCTCGGCCACATCATCGGCGACCCCGGAGGCGCCGCCCTGTTCACCTTCGGGCTCGCCCTCACCTGGGTGTTCGTCGCGGAGGTGATAGACCACGAGGCCACGGGCGCGCTGGTGTTCGGCCTCCTCGTCGGCGGTATCGGCCAGACGCTGGGCGGCATCATCGCCGTGCTGCGCAAGGACAACTACCTGGGCAACCTGCTCATGACCTACGGGATCTGGCTGATCGGGTTCTTCCTGCTCTCGGTCAACGACCTGGGCACCACCAACGCCCGCGCCTGGTGGTCGTTCGCGCTGGTCATCCCGTCGCTGTTCCTCGCGGTGCCGGCGGTGCGCACGCAGGCCACGGCCATCATCCTCGCGTTCGTGTTCCTCATCGGCCTCGAGATCTTCCTGGGCCTGGCGCTGCTCAACGAGTCGGCCACCTGGCTCAGCACGCTGGTCGGCTGGTTCGCGCTAGCGTCGGCGCTGCCCATCTACTACCTGGCCTACGAGCGGCTGATGCGCGCCGTCGAACCGGCCCACGCGCCCACGAGCCCCGAATTCGACGCGGTGGAGGCCGAGGGGCACCCGGCATGACCCGCACGACCTGACCCGCACGACCCCGCACAGTATGACCCGCACCCCGCGACCCGACAGGAGGCGACGCCGATGATCGACGGACGAGTGGTGGTGGACGCCCACGTGCACGCGCCGCGCCTGAGCACTCTGCGGCCGGCGTGGCTGGAGTGGGCGGACACGTTCTCCGGCGAGCACCCCTGGCGCGACGCATACGACGACGCCGGCGACCCGGTGCCCGCGCGGCTCGACGCGCTCTTCGAGGGCCAGGGCGTGGACCATGTCCTGCTGTTCTCGGAGTACAGCCCACGGGCCACCGGCATCCAATCGTTCGACGATCTGCTGCCGCTCGTCCGCCACAACCCCCGGCGCTTCCACCCCGTCGCCAACCTCAACCCGCACCTGCATTTCCCGCTGGTCGACGAGCTCGAACGCCAGCTGGACCTGGGTGCCGTCGCCCTCAAGCTGCACCCCGTGCACGGGTGCTTCGACCCCGGAGACAAGGAGCTCTTCCCCGTCTACGCGCGGTGCATCGAGCGGAGCATCCCGGTCATCTACCACTCCGGCACGTCGAGCTTCCCCGGTTCGATGACCCGCTACGGCAACCCGGAGCTCTACCTCGACGCCATCGACGCGTTCCCCGCCCTGGACTTCGTGTTCGCGCACGGCGGCCGCGGCTGGTGGTACCAGGCGGCGGCGTTCCTGGCGCAGAGCCGGCCCAACGTATGGCTGGAGCTGGCGGGCCTGCCGCCGAAGAAGCTGCCGCAGTACTACAGCGGCCTCCACTTCGAGCGGCTGGCGCAGAAGATGATCTTCGGCACCGACTGGCCCGGGGTTCCCGGGCCGCGCAACAACGTCCGGGCGCTCGCCGGGCTCGGGCTGGAGGACAAGACCCTCGACAAGGTCCTGTCCGGGAACCTCGCGCAGGTGTACCCGCGGGTGGGGCTGACGGCAGGAGGCGATGCATGAGCGGGACACCGGTCTCGACGGTGGGGGTGGTCGGCGGCGGGACGATGGGCGTCGGCATCGCCTACGTCTTCTCCGCCGCCGGCTGCGAGGTGACCCTGGTCGAACCCGACGACGCGCGCCGGGCCGCCGCCCGCGCCGCCGTCGTCGAGCGCGCCGAGAAGTACGAGGAACGCGGCAGGCTGCCCAGCGAGGACGCGTCCCACGTCGTCGACACCCTGGAGACGGCGGCCGCCGCGTCGGAGCTGCCCGCGGGCATGGACCTCGTCGTCGAGGCGGTGCCGGAGATCGTCGGCCTCAAACACCGGGTGCTCCGGGAGATCGAGGCGCGTGAACCGGCGCTGCTGGGCACCAATACCAGTGCTCTGGGGATCGGGCTGCTCGCCGAGCCGCTGGCCCGCCCGGACCGGTTCATCGGCATGCACTTCTTCAACCCCGTCTGGTCGATGCCGCTGCTCGAGCTCATCCGCGGCGCGTCCACCTCCGACGACACCGTCGCGCGCACCGAGGCGGCCGGCCGGCTCATCGGCAAGGAGACGATCCTGGTGGCGGATGTGCCCGGCTTCGCCACGAGCCGCCTGGGCGTGATGCTGGGCCTGGAGGCGGTCCGCATGCTTGACGACGGGGTGGCCTCCGCCGAGGACATCGACCGGGCGATGGCGCTGGGCTACCGGCATCCGATGGGGCCGCTGCGCCTGACGGACCTGGTGGGCGTGGACGTGCGCCTGCACATCGCCGAGCAGCTCAGCGAGAGCCTCGGGCCGCGCTTCACACCCCCGCAGCTGATGCGCGACATGGTCGAGCGCGGGGAACTGGGCAGGAAGTCCGGCCGCGGGTTCTTCGACTGGAGCGGCGAATGAGCATGGACGACAATACTTTCCCCTCTCTGCGGGTGTGTGGCGGCGACGACCACGTCGAGGTGACGCTGGACCGGCCGGACACCAGGAACGCGATCGACGCGGCGATGATCGACGACCTGCACGGGCTGTGTGCGCAGCTTGAGCGCGAGCCGCGCACGATGATCCTCACCGGCGGGTCCGACGGCGTGTTCGCGGGCGGCGCCGACATCGCCCAGCTGCGCGAACGGCGGCGCGACGACGCCCTCGCCGGGATCAACCTGCACCTGTTCAACCGCATCCGCGCGCTGCCCATGCCCACTATCGCCGCCGTCGACGGCTACGCGCTCGGCGGCGGGGCGGAGCTGTCCTACGCCTGCGACCTGCGCATCGCCACGCCGCGCACGCGCTTCGGCCAGCCGGAGCCGGGGCTGGGGATCATCGCGGGCGCCGGCGCCACCAGCCGCCTGGTGCGGCTGCTGGGCGAGAGCGTGGCCAAGCAGATCCTGCTGGCCGGCGAGTGGATCGACGCGGACCGGGCGCTCGCGCTGGGCCTCGTGCATTCCGTGGCGGAGCCGGAGGCACTGCTCGACGCGGCCCGTGCACTCGCGCAGAAGATGGCGCGCAGTTCCGCACTGGCCCTGCGGATGACCAAGCTCGCGGTGGACGCCGACGAGGCCGCCCACCCCCGGATCGACCTCGCCATTCAGGCGCTGCTGTTCGAGGACGAGGAGAAGTTCCGGCGCATGACCGCGTTCCTCGAGCGCGGGAAGGAGAAGAAGCAACGATGACCACGATGCTCGACAGTTACGTGTGCGGGTCCTGGCGGACCCCCGACGACGAGGGCACGGTGCTCCGCGACGCCGCCACCGGGGAGCCGGTCGCGGCCGTGTCCGCCCGGCCCCTGGACTACGGCCCCGTCGTCGCGTACGCCCGCACCGTGGGCGGGCCGGCGCTGCGGGCGTCGACCTTCCGCGAGCGGGCCGCGCTGCTCAAGGCGCTCGGCAAGCACCTGAGCGCCGAGATCCCCGGGTTCACCGAGCTGTCCCTGCGCACCGGCGCCACCCGCCGCGACGCGGTGGTGGACATCGACGGCGGCATCAACGCGCTGTTCGTCTACGGCAGCAAGGGCGCCAAGCAGCTGCCTGACGCGAACGTGCTGGCCGACGGCGGATTCGAGCCGCTCGGCAAGGGCGGCACCTTCGGCGTCCAGCACATCCTCACCCCGCGGGTGGGCGTGGCGGTGCAGATCAACGCGTTCAACTTCCCCGTGTGGGGCATGCTCGAGAAGCTCGCGCCCGCGGTGCTCGCCGGGGTGCCGAGCATCGTCAAGCCCGCCGGCCAGACCGCCTACCTCACTGAGGCGGTGTTCCGGGAGATCGTCGCGAGCGGCATCCTGCCCGACGGCGCCGTGCAGCTCATATGCGCGCGCCCCGACGGACTGCTCGACCAGTTGGGGCCGCAGGATTCCCTGGCGGTCACGGGTTCCCGTGATACCGCCGCCGCGCTGCGCACGCACGACGCCGTCATCGGCAACGCGGTGCGCTACACCGCCGAGGCCGACTCGCTCAACGCCGCCGTCCTGGGGCCCGATGTGGCGCCGGAGGATCCCGAGTTCGACGTGTTCGTCAAGATGGTCACCACCGAGATGACGCAGAAGGCCGGCCAGAAGTGCACGGCCATCCGTCGCGTATTCGTCCCCTCCGGCCGGATCGACGCGGTGCAGGAGGCGATCACCGCGCGGCTGGCGAAGACCGTCGTCGGCAACCCCGGCGACGACGGCACCCGCATGGGCGCGCTCGCCGGCCAGGCGCAGCGCGACGACGTGCGCAGCGCCGTGGACGCCCTCGCGCAGGCGGCCCGCATCGTGTTCGGGGATCCTCGTAAAGAACCGGAGAACTTCTCCGCCACCGCCGATTTCGACGCCGGTGCCTTCATGTCGCCGGTGCTGCTCCGTGCCGACGACCCGGACGCTGACGCGCTGCACACCGTCGAGGCGTTCGGCCCCGTCGCCACCCTGATGCCCTACG
>CAYVJJ010000041.1:0-14115 GCA_964451655.1 uncultured Mycobacteriaceae bacterium
GGGGGCCACCACCTGGGCGGACTGCATGGCGGACTGCGCCATGAGCAGGACCATCGTGGCCAGCTGGTCCGGGGCGCCCGGGCGCACCGCGCCCCGCTTCTGCAGTGGTGCGATGCGGGTTGCGAGCACGTCGATCAGCGCGCGCTGGCTGGCCCCCAGACGCGTGAGCACGTAGGTGCGGAAGATCTCCGGGCTCTGGTGCAGCACCGTGTGCAGGACCTCGTGACGGCCCAGTTGCCACGTGACGTCCACTATGTGGTCGACCAGGTCGGCGCGGTCATGCGCCTCAGGCGGCAGGTGGTCCGCGACCTCCAGGATCTCACGGGTGAGCAGCGCCGCCAGCACGTCCTCCACCCCGGACCAGCGGCGGTAGACCGTAGGGCGGCTGACCCCGGCGCGGCGGGCCACCTCCGCCACCGTCACCCTCTGCACGCCCAGATCCACCACGGCCTGGGCGGCGCCGTCGAGTATCGCGGAGTCGACCGGCGGCGGGGGGCCCGGCCGCGCGGAGGAACCCGCCGCGGGCCCGGGTGCGCCGCCTGCAGGCCCGGGTATGTCCGCCGGGGGCTCGGGTGCCTCCGCGATATCCGGATCGGCATTACGGATTGACAACATATGTAATACTGTAACGCATGCGGAGGGGGCATGCAGGACACCGCAGGCATCCACTCCGGTACGCACTCCGGTACGCACCCAGTGAGCGAGGGACACGACGATGACCGATACCCAGACGGACGCAACCGGCCCCGGGTTCCCCGGCCACACCCTGCCGCTGCCGCCGATGAAGTGGGACGCATGGGGCGACCCGGCCGCGGCGGAGCCCCTGTCCGACGGCATCCGGTCGCTCCTCGAGCAGGCGCTGGGGGTGGCCGGCGGGGACGGCACGCGGCTCGCACCGGGCCAGGTGCAGCTGGAGCCGTCGGCGCTGCCGGGGCAGGACCGCGAGGCCTTCGCGGCCATCATCGGTGCCGAGCACGTCGGCGTCGACGACGGTGACCGGTTGTCCCGTTCCGGCGGCAAGTCCACCACCGATCTGCTGCGCCGTACGCGTGAGCGCCGGCAGCACGCGCCTGACGCGGTGCTCGCGCCCGGGTCCGAGGAGGAGATCCTGCGGGTGCTGGCGCACTGTTCCGAGCGCTCCATCGCGGTGGTGCCCTTCGGCGGGGGGACCAGCGTGGTCGGCGGCCTCGATCCGGTACGCCGTGATCATTCCGCCGTCGTGTCGCTGGACCTGCGCCGTTTCGACGGGCTCGATGCGCTCGACGAGGTCTCGGGCGAAGCCGTGCTGGGTGCGGGCGTGACGGGGCCGGAGGCGGAGCGGCTGCTGGGCGAGCGGGGGTTCTCACTGGGCCACTTCCCGCAGAGCTTCCAGTACGCCACCATCGGCGGGTTCGCGGCCACCCGTTCGTCGGGCCAGGCGTCCGCGGGGTACGGCCGCTTCGACGACATGATCTGCGGGCTCACGATGGTGACCCCGGCCGGGACCCTCGAGATCGGCGGCGCCGCGCCCGCCAGCGCCGCGGGGCCGGACCTGCGGCAGCTGGCGGCCGGGTCCGAGGGGACGCTGGGCGTCATCACGCGGGTGCGGCTGCGGGTGCACCGCGTGCCGGAGGCCGTGCGCTACGAGGCGTGGGCGTTCGACGACTTCGCCGCCGGCGCCGCCGCTCTGCGCGCCGTGGAGCAGCAGGGTGCAGGACCTACGGTGATGCGGCTGTCCGACGAGGTGGAGACGGGCATCAACCTGGCCACCACCGAACACATCGGCGAGCAGCAGATCACCGGCGGTTGCCTGGCGGTGACGACGTTCGAGGGCACGGTCGCGCACGCCGAGTCGCGGCACGCCGAGACGCGCGCGGTCCTCCAGGCGCACGGCGGCAGGTCGCTGGGAGAGCAGCCGGCGCGGGACTGGGACGCGGGCCGGTTCTCGGCGCCGTATCTGCGTGATGCCCTGCTGGACGCGGGCGCGCTGTGCGAGACGCTGGAGACGGCCACGGCGTGGTCCAATCTGGACGCACTCAAGGGCGCGGTCACGGCGGCACTCACGGAGTCCCTCCAGGAGACCGGCACGCCGGCGCTGGTCATGTGCCACATTTCGCATGTCTATCCCACGGGCGCGTCCCTGTATTTCACGGTGGTCGCCGGCCAGCGCGGCGATGCCGTGGAGCAGTGGGGGCGCGCCAAGCGGGCGGCCTCGGACGCGATCGTCGATCACGGCGGCACCATCACGCACCACCACGCGGTGGGTGCCGACCACCGCGATTGGATGACCCGCGAGATCGGCGCGCTGGGCGTGGAGGTGCTGCGCGCGGCCAAGCGCACCCTCGATCCGGCCGGCATCCTCAATCCCGGAAAGCTCATCCCGTGACCGCCGGTCCGGCGACGCCGCACGCGGGCCGCCGCGGAGAACGGCCGCACTTCGCGATGCTCACCAACCCCTACTCCGGACACGGCAAGGCGCGGCGCATCGCCGAGCGGGCGGGGAGGCATCTGCGCGATTGCGGCGCGTCGATCACCGAGTTGATCGGGGACGACGCGGAAGACGCGCTGGCCCTTGCGCGCAGGGCGGTCGAGGCGCGGCCCGACGCGCTGGTGGCCACCGGCGGCGACGGGCTCATCGGCATTGCGCTGCAGGCGGTGGCCGGGTCCGGTGTGCCGCTGGGCATCGTCCCCGCCGGTACGGGCAACGATCATGCCCGCGAGTACGGCATTCCGCGCGACGACCCGGAGGCGGCCGCCGACGTGATCCTCGAGGGCACGGTCGCGACGGTCGACCTGGGTCATGTGCGGCGCGACGACGGCACGGGGCATTGGTTCGGCACCGTGCTCGCCGCCGGGTTCGACTCGCTCGTGAGCGACCGCACCAACCGGATGACCTGGCCGCACGGCCGCATGCGCTACAACCTCGCCATCGCCGCGGAATTCCTCAATCTGCGCCCGTTGCCGTTCCGGCTGGTGCTCCACGATGAGCCCCGGCCGGGAGGGGCGATGGAGCCGGGGGACACGGGTCCGCGCGTCCTCGAAGAGGACATCATCCTCGCCGCGGTCGGCAACACCCGCAGCTACGGCGGCGGCATGCAGATCTGTCCGGGAGCCGACCCGTCGGACGGGCTGCTGGACATCACGGTGATCCGCGCCATTCCGCGGCGCACGCTCGTGCGGCTGTTCCCCACGGTGTTCCGCGGCACGCACGTGCGCCGCCCGGAGGTGCTCACGCTCCGTGCGCGCAGCATCGAGGTGTCCTCCCCGGGGATCAACGCCTATGCCGACGGCGACCCGGTGGGGCCGCTGCCGGTGACGATCAGCGCGGTCCCGGGTGCTCTGCGCCTGCTCCTGCCCCCCGCACGCGCAGAGCTGTTGCAGGACTCAGCGGATTCATGACCGGCTCTCAGGTTTCGGTGCTAGAACGGTCGATGAGTGATGCAACGCGCTCCACGACCCACACCGGGAGGTGCGATGAACGCGAACGACACTGTGGCCGGGCCGGGCCTCGGAACGCCCGCGCTGGATCTGGTCGAGAACACGTCGCAGGACCGCTTCGAGCTGCGGGTGGGTGACGACCTCATCGGCATCCTCGGATACTCGGTGGAGACGCCCGGCGTGACGGCCGCCAATGCGGGGCAGGGTGTGCAGGTCGCCTTCATGCACACGGTCATCATGGAGGACCACTGGAATCGCGGCCTCGCTGCCGAGCTGGTCGAGTACGCACTGGTCACGGCGCGTGAGCGTGGCTGGAGGGTACGCCCCGTGTGCACCTATGTGCAGCGGTTCCTCACCAAGAACCCCGACTTCGCCGGCATCACGGTCTGACCCGCGCGACCGCACAGCATGACTCCGGCCGTCACGGATCGACGGTCCGCAACCGCACGAACCGGCACCGGTGATGATCGGCGAAACCCAGCGCGCGCACCGACGGCTCGTCGAACGCGGGGGTCGTGCGCGTGGCCTCCGGCACGGCCAGCACCGCGTGGGACGCGCCCGCGCCGGCCGCCCACCGGCACAGCCGTCGCACCGCTTCCGGCACGCTGACGTCGTATGGGGAATCCCCGTCTCCTCCGCCCGGCTCCGTGAGGGTGAGCACCGCCCACGTCGCGTCGTCCGGTGAATCGGCGAGCCGCGCGGTCACCTCCACCGGCAGGCCGCCCCCGGCCACCGCGCCGACCGCGCGGGCCCGGGCGGGGTGCGCACCGGCCTCGACGGCCGCCGGTTCCGTCGCCGCCGCCGTCCCGGCATCCCCGTCGCCGGCCAACGGCAGCGCCGCGGCGAGCACGGTGTGTTCACCGGACGTCTCCCAGGCCGACGGCGGGCGCACCATACGGTCCGGCAGGCGCAGTACCAGCGGCAGACCCCGGCGTGAATACCACTCGTGGAGCGCCGCGAGTGTCGGCGACCCGAGCAGGTCGTGGAAGTAATCGCCCTCCGGCATCGACGGGTCCGCCAGTGGTGTCGCGCCGTGCACTGCCAGAGCGTCCACTGCCACGTCCGGCATCGCGTCGCCGGCCGTGGCCATCCACCCAGCCACCCACTCGCGGTGCGCGGCGGGCCGCGCCCGCGCCAGAACCGTCTCCAGTGCCCGGATGGAGGAGGTGCGCACCGGCCGCGGCGGGACGGACTTGAGCACCACCACACGGCCCGGGTCCACCGCGACCTCAGCCCCGTCGGCGGTGCGCACACGGACCTGCGGCGTCAGGGCTTCGAGGATCCCCAGCGCGTCGCTCTGCGAGGGCACGGCACCGAGCTCACGCCGATACCGCAGCACCACGCGAGTGCCGACCGTCGGCGTCCTGTGCCTGCCGCTCGGGCCCATCGCGTCGTCACCTCCCCGTGTGCCGCGTCTGCCGGTGCCGGTCGTCGGTGTCGCGGTGTCAGTCGTCGTAGCCGAAGGGGTCGTCGCCTTCGCCGGGGGTCCAGCTGTTGCCGGGCACGTTCCAGCCGTTCTGCTTCAGCATCTTCTTGGCCGCGCGCTTGTTGCGTCCGATCAGTCGATCCAGGTAGAGGTGCCCGTCCAGGTGCCCCACCTCATGCTGCATGCAGCGGGCGAAGAAGCCGGTGCCCTCCACCGTGACCGGCCCGCCCTGCGCGTCGGTGCCCGTGACCCGTGCCCAGTCCGCCCGGCCGGTGGGGTACTGCTCGCCGGGGACGGACAGGCAGCCCTCCACGTCCTCGTCCTCGTCCGGCATCGTCTCGGGGATCTCGGACGTCTCCAGCACGGGGTTGATGACCTCGCCGCGCCGGCGGGCGCCGCGCCGGTCCGACTTGTCGTCGGGGCAGTCGTAGACGAACACCCGCAGGCCCACCCCCACCTGGTTGGCGGCCAGGCCCACGCCGTTGGCGGCGTCCATGGTCTCGTACATGTCGCGGATGAGATCGGCGATGTCGGCCGGGTCGCCTTCGAACGGCTTCGCCGGCTCGTGCAGAACCGGGTCGCCCACGATGCGGATGGGGAGGATTGCCATGGCCATACACAATAGTGCGCGCCGGGACGGGGCCCTCCGCCGCCCGACACGTTCCCGCGCCCGGGTACGCGCCCTCCCCCGCACGCGCGGCGGTTCGTGGTTCAATGGCCGCAGGAATCACACGGCTGTCATTCCGGACGGGTTCGTTCCTGATCGGTTCGGCCGATGGTCCGCGCCGTGCGCTGAGCGACGGCGCGGAGGCCGCGAGAGACGGGGAGACGAGGAGACGATGGACGGCGCTGCAGCGCGAAAGACGACCGGCGACGAGGCGCAGGCGCCCGACGACGGGCTGACCAGGCGTGAGCGGGACATCCTCGCGTTCGAGCGCCAGTGGTGGAAGTTCGCGGGTGCCAAGGAGGAGGCCATCAAGGAGCAGTTCGGCCTCTCCGCCACGCGCTACTACCAGGTCCTGAACGCCCTGGTGGACCGCCCGGAGGCTCTCGCGGCGGATCCGCTGCTGGTCAAGCGGCTGCGGCGCCTGCGCGCCAGCCGGCAGAAGGCCCGTGCGGCCCGTCGCCTCGGAATCACGATCACCTAAACTCACAGCGGTGAGTACCCCTTCCCCCGAGCCGTCGGGACTTCCGCTGCGGGCATTGGCGATGGTGCTGCTGTCCGCGGCGATCGTGTTCGCCGGGCTCGGTTTCCTCAGCTTGTCCGGCTCCGACACGGACGCCGCCGCGGCGGGCACCTCCTCCTCCGGTGCGCCGCAGGACGGCTCCGGAGGGTCGGCCCGGGCGGCGGACGCCGCGTCGCGCACCGAAGACGGTACGGCCGGCGCCACCACCCCGGCCTCAGCGTCGGCGCAGCCCGGCTCCTCGCGCACGACGAGTTCGGCCGCCGCCCCCACGTCCGGCTCCGACGCCGCCGGCGGGGCGTCGGACGCGCAGGCCAAGCAGATGCCGGTGCGCGTCTACAACAACAGCACCGTCGAGGGCCTCGCCGGCAACACCGCCTCCACGCTGGAGACGGACGGCTGGAGCATCGACCACGTGGGCAACTACAACGAGGGCGAGGTGCCGCACAGCGCCGTCTACTACGGCGACGCCCGGGGGGAGAAGGCCGCCGCGCAGAAGGTGGCGTCCGAATTGGGCCTGCCCGCGGAACCGCGCTTCGCGGGCATCTCCGACGCATCGCCCGGCGTGATCGTCATCCTCACCGCCGACCGGTGACGGTGCGCCGACGTGCCGCGGCGGTGGCGGAGCCCGCCGCGGCCGGCGAACGCGCGCACACCACCGTCGGGAGTGCGCAGGCCCGCTGATTATGCTCAGGACACAACTTCGAGGAGGCCGACCCATGACCAACCGTTCGCACAGTGCCCGCCGGCGCAGCCCGTGGCTGGTGGCCCCGGCCGTCGCGGTGGCCGCCATCGCACTGACGGCGTGCAGCAACAGTGAGGAGTCCGCCCCCGCGGACGCCACCTACTCGCTGCCCCCGGTGTTCACCGGCGCGCCGGACCCGAGCATGGTCAACGGCGCCCCGGAGGCGGCGGCCGGCACCGCGACATCGGGGCCGGAGAAGTCGTCGGGCGCCTCGGACACGACGGGGGTCACCGCGGCGCTGACCAACAAGGCCGGCGACCAGGTGGGCACGGTGCAGCTGGGTGACAAGCAGGGCGCCCTGACCATCGCCGTCGACCTGGACGACAGCAGCCTGCAGGCGGGTATGTACAAGGTGGGCGTCACCGACAACGGCGCCTGCGTTGCAGCGGACGATTTCGCGTCCGCGGGCCAGGTGCGCGCGCTCGGGGGAGGTGAGTCCGGCACCACGCTGACGCTGCCGGTCTCCGATGCGGGCGACGGCACACTGGACACCACGGTCCCGGGCGTCGAGGTGGCGCAGCTGACCGGCGGCAAGGGCAGTGCGGTGGTCATCATGTCGGCCGACGACGCGCGGCTGAGCTGCGGCGTCGTCGAGCAGAGCTAGCCGGGGCGCCGGCAACGGCGAGGGCCTGGAACGGGTCGTGTCCATCGGGTTCGCGGGGTCGCCGCGGCCGACGATCGGGGTCGAGTGGGAACTCGCCCTGGTCGACCGGCGCAGCCGTGACCTGCGCAACGACGCCGAACGGCTCCTGGGCGCAGTCCGGCGCGAACACCCGGAGCACGCGGCCCGCGTGCACGACGAGTTGCTGCGCAACACCGTCGAGATCGTTACGGGCGTGTGCGGGGACGTCGGCGAGGCGATGGGGGACCTGCGTCAGGGGCTGACCGCCGTGCAGACGGAATGCGCGCGCGTGGGGATCGAGCTGCTCTCCGCGGGGACCCACCCGTTCGCGCGGTGGGACGCCCAGCAGCTCACCGGCGGCGAACGGTACCGGGAGCTGATCGAGCGCACCCAGTGGTGGGGTCGCCAGATGCTGATCTGGGGCGTCCACGTGCATGTGGGGATCTCCTCGGCGCACAAGGTGTTCCCGATCCTGGGGGCGCTATTGCATCAGTATCCGCACCTGCTCGCCCTGTCGGCCTCCTCGCCGGTGTGGTCGGGGCACGACACCGGTTACGCCTCCAACCGGGCGATGATGTTCCAGCAGCTGCCGACCGCGGGCCTTCCGTTCCAGTTCGACGACTGGGGCGGCTACGAGGCGTTCGTCCACGATCAGACGGCGACCGGCGTCATCGACGACATCACCGAGATCCGCTGGGACATCCGTCCGGCGCCGCACCTGGGCACCATCGAGGTGCGGGTGTGCGACGGGGTGCCCACCTTCGCCGAGCTCGAGGCGCTCGTCGCCCTGATCCAGTGCCTGGTGGTGGACCTCGACGAGCGCCTGGAGGCGGGCCGGACGCTGCCGTCGTTGCCGCCGTGGCACGTGCAGGAGAACAAGTGGCGCGCGGCCCGATACGGGCTGGACGCCGAGGTGATCGTCGACGCCGGCAACACCGAACGCCCGATCATCGACGATCTCGACGACATCCTCACCCGCCTGCAGCCGGTGGCGCGCCGTCTCGGCTGCGCGGGCGAACTCGCCGCCGTCGCCGACATCCCGCGCCGCGGCGGCTCGTACCAGCGTCAGCGCGCGGTGATGCGCGATTCCGGCGGCGACCTGTGGGCGGTGGTCGACTCGCTGGTGCGCGAGCTGCGGGACGGGGTCTAACGCTCTCCGCCGTCGTCCGCCGCATCGTCGGCCCCGCCGCCCGGATCCCCGCCCGCGCTGTCGTGGTCCGCGTCGTGGTCTGCGTCGTCGTCGTTGTTGTCGTCGTCGTTATCGTTGTCTTCGATGAGCTTCTCGTCGACCTCGGCGGGCTCGGCGGGCATCTCGTCACGGGTCATCAGGTCCACGCGCAGGCCGCGTTCACGGTAGGCGGTGCGGCCCACGAGGTGGGCGAACACGGGCGAGACGATCACGGTGAACAGCGCAGCCAGTACCAGCATGCCCACGTCGACGCTGCCGCGCAGCCGGATGCCCGCACCCACCAGCACGAGCACCAGTCCCAGCACCTGCGTCTTGGTGCTGGGGTGCATGCGGCTGACGGTGTCGGGGAAGCGCACCAGGCCGACGGCCGCGGTGAAGGCGAACAGTGAACCGCCGAGCACGAGGATCGCGGCGGCCCAGTCGAGCAGCGCTGTCATTCGCGATCACTCACCCGGAAGCGGGGCACGGCGATCGAGCCGATGAACCCGGCGAGGGCGAAGGCGACGAGCGCTGCGAGCACCGACGAATCGACGCTGTAGGCCGCCCAGGCCCCCAACCCGGACATGCACGCCGACGCCGTCATCTCGCTGGCGACGAGCCTGTCCAGGGTGCTGGGCCCGGCGATCAGCCGGTAGACCGCGAGCAGGGCGGCGGCCACGAGCAACGCGCCGGACAGGATCCACAGGACCGTCATAAGCGGGGTCTCCCTTCGTCGCCGGGGCCGCCGGGGCCGTCGCTGTTGCGTTCCGGCCGGCGCCCGTCGGAGTTGCCGGCGGCAGCGGCGGACCCGCCGGCGCGCGGGCCGACGCCGTCGTCCGCGGGCACGATGTTCGGTACGGGCCGCCGGACGCGCTCCTGCCAGTCGCCCTCGCGCTCGAACGCGCGGATGAACATGCGCTCCAGGCGGGCCACGTTGGCGTAGAACCGGTCGACCTTCTCGGCGTTGTGCGCGTCGAGGACGTGGATGTAGAGCACACGGCGGCGCCGGTCCACCTCGAGCACGATGGTGCCGGGCACCACGTTGATGGCGTCGACGAGCAGGCCCAGCACCAGGTCGGACTTGATCGACACGTGCGCGCGCAGGATCGCGGTCATCGGCGGCGGCCCGGGCCGTACGGACAGCCAGGCCACCTCCACCGACGAGACGACGAGGTCGAATGCCACGCGCAGCACCAGGCGGATCGCCGAGAACGGGTGCAGCCGTCCTTCCACGGGCAGCTGGGGCAGCGGCGTGAGGATGAGGATGGCCAGCGATACGGCGAGCCCGCCGAGGACGTTGGCGGGCGTGAACTCGCCCCACAGCAGCACCCAGACGAACGTGAGCCACGCGATCACCCAGATGCGGATGAGCACGTCGCGCACGGTCAGCGGCGTGCGCATCCGACGGGCGAGGGAGTGCGCGAACTCGCTCATCATCCGTCCCCCCTTCCCGGGACGGCGGCGTCCGTCATGCCCGCGCCCGGCACTGCGGCATCCGGCACTGCGGCGCCGGGCTGGAGGATGCGCAGCGGGGGCGTGGGGCGAACGCCCCCGGCGGTGGACGGCTGCGACGCCGACGCGTCGGACAGGCCCGTGCGTTCGGCGGGGCCGCTGGCTTCGGGCAGTTCGGCCGCCGCCTGCGGTCCCAGCACGGTCCCGACGTAGATGGACCGGTCGGCCAGGTTGTCGGCGGCACGCTCGGTGTAGCCCAGCAGGGGGCCCGCGAACACGGTGAGCGCCAGGCCCACCAGCACCAGAGCCGCGGTGGAGCCGACCATCAGCGTCGGCATCCTGCCCACGTCCCGGCGGTCGGACAGCGCGATGTCGTCGACGTCGTCGAGCAGCACCGCCGGCCGCGAGGCCACCAGGTCGCCGTCGGGCGCGTCCGCGCGGGACCGCCAGAACGCCTTGGTCCACACCCGCATCACCGCATACAGCGTCAGCAGGCTGGTGGTCACGGCGCCCGCCACCAGGATCCATGCCAGCACGCCGCCGTCCTCGACGCCCGCTTCGAGCAGGGTCACCTTGCCGATGAACCCGGAGAACGGGGGGATGCCGCCGAGGTTGAGCGCCGGGATCAGATAGAGCACCGCCAGCAGGGGGCTCGCCGCGGCCAGGCCGCCCAGGCGGCGCAGGGAGGCGGATCCGGCCTGGCGCTCGATCAGGCCCACCACCAGGAACAGCGTCGTCTGCACCACGATGTGGTGGGCCACGTAGTACACGGCGCCGGTCAGGCCGAGCGGCGACGAGAGCCCCACCCCGAAGATCATGTAGCCGATGTGG
This sequence comes from uncultured Mycobacteriaceae bacterium, assembly GCA_964451655.1. Taxonomy (GTDB): domain Bacteria; phylum Actinomycetota; class Actinomycetes; order Mycobacteriales; family Mycobacteriaceae; genus Tomitella. The sequence continues at coordinate 10,846 of CAYVJJ010000041.1, forward strand.
CTGACCAAGGTGAACGAGAACAGCCGCTTGGTGTCCGTCTGGGCGATCGCGCCGAGGATGCCGAACAGCATCGTCGCCAGGCCGGCCACCATCAGCACCGAATCCAGCGAGCCGCCCGGGAACAGCAGCGTGTGGGCGCGGATGATCGCGTACACGCCGACCTTGGTGAGCAGCCCGGCGAACACGGCGGTGATGGGGGCGGGCGCGGTGGGGTACGAGTCCGGCAGCCACGACGACAACGGGAACACGGCCGCTTTGATGCCGAACGCCACCAGGAACACCGCGAAGATGGCGATGCGCACCCCCTCCGGCACGTCGCCCAGGCGCACTGCCAGGTGCGCCAGGTTGAGGGTGCCGGTGGCGGCGTAGGTGAACGCGATGCCCGCGAGGAACACCAGCGACGACAGCATCGAGACCATCACGTAGGTGACGCCCGCGTGCACTCTGTCCTCGCTGGCGCCCAGGGTGAGCAGCACGAAGCTCGACGCCAGCAGCACCTCGAAGCCCACGTACAGGTTGAACAGGTCGCCCGCGAGGAACGCGTTGGAGATGCCGGCGGCCATCACCAGATAGGTCGGCTGGAAGATCGACACCGGCTGGTGCTCGTCGCCGTCGCGGATGCCCTGGCCCACCGCATAGACCATGACCGCCAGCAGCACCACGTAGGCGATGACCAGCATCAGCGCGGACAGACGGTCGTTGACCAGGGTGATTCCGATGGGCGTGCGCCATCCGCCCACCTGGATGGCGGTCACCCCGTTGCGGTCGGCCAGCACCAGCAGCGCGCAGGCCACCACGGTGCCGGCGGCGAGCGCGACGATGCTCAGCAGCCGCTGCGCGCGCGGGTGCCGTCCCAGCATCATCGTGACGGCGGCGGCCAGGAACGGCAGCAGCACCGGCAGCGGGATGAGCCATTCGATGGCGTGGACGTCGGTCACGGCTCCTCGCTCGCGTTCGGGGGGCCGAACGTGTCGCCGGCGCTCGTGATCCGCCCGGTCACCGGGTCGGAGGTGCGGTCCAGGTGCGGGGCCTCGTCGTCGGTGCGCCGGCTCACCTTGGTGTCCTCGGGGTCGTCCTCGACGTCGTCGTCGGTGTTGGTGGCGGTGAACGCGCGGTAGGCGAGTCCCAGAACGAAGGCGGCGAGCCCCATCGAGATGACGATGGCGGTGAGGATCATCGCCTGGGCCAGCGGGTCGGCGTCGGTGTCGTAGACGACGCCGTCGCTTCCGACGAGGGGAGGGTTGCCCGCGCCGCCGCCGGCGAGGATCAGCAGCAGGTTGATGCCGTTGGTGCCGAGCATCAGGCCCAGCAGCATCTTGACGATGGAGCGCTCCATCAGCAGGTAGACACCGGTGGCCACCAGCACGGCCACCACCACGAGCATGCCGATATCAGCGGTCACTGCAGCTTCACCTCCGCACGCGAATCGAGGTGGGCGCCCAGGCTGCGCAGGATATCGAGGGTCACGCCGACGACGATGAGGTAGACGCCGGCGTCGAAGAACAGCGCGGAGACCAGCTTGATGTGCCCGAGGACAGGCAGCGTCACCTCGACGATCGCGGACGAGAGCACCGGTGCGCCCAGCAGCAGCGACACTCCGGCGGTGCCCGCGGCCAGCAGGAACCCGGTGCCCAGGATCTTGCCGGCGTCGATGGGCAGCGTCTCGCCGATCTCGTAGCGGCCGCCGGCCAGGTAGCGCAGCGTCAGTGCCAGCCCCGCCGTGAGCCCCCCGGCGAACCCGCCGCCGGGATGGTTGTGCCCCGCGAAGAAGAAGTACACCGACAGCACCATGAGCGTGGGGAACACCAGCCGGGTGGTCATCTCGAGCACCAGTGAGCGGGTGCGCGGGTCGCTGATGCGGATGCCGACCAGTCGCAGTGCGCTGGTGACCGGGCCGTTGCGCAGCTCCGCCGGGGCGTCGGACACCCGCAGCGCCCCACCCAGACGGTGGTGCCGGAACACCAGGCTGGCCACGCCGGTGGCGGCGACCAGCAGCACCGAGATCTCGCCGAGCGTGTCCCAGGCGCGGATGTCGACCAGCAGCACGTTGACCACGTTCTTGCCGCCGCCGCGGTCGTAGGCGGCCTCGGGCATGGCATCGGAGATCGGGGTGGCCGAGCGGGACCCGATGGCGTAGGCGCCGATCAGCGCCACGGTGGTCCCCACCAGCGCCGCCAGCCCGATGCGGGCGGAGCGCAGTCGGAACAGCCGGCGCGTGGGAACGGGGGCGGACGCCTCGGCGGGAAGTTTGCGCAGCACCAGGACGAACACCACCAGCAGCAGGGTCTCCACCAGGAACTGGGTCAGGGCCAGGTCGGGCGCCCCGTGCAGGGCGAACACCATGGCCGTGCCGTAGCCGGTGAAACCCACCATGAGCACCGCGGCCAGGCGGTTGCGCAGCACGGTGGTGGCGACCGCGGGGACGATCATCAGTGCACCCACCGCCAGCTGCCACGGCGAGTTCCAGCCGGTCGAGGCGATGTCAGGCAGGCCCAGCACCAGCAGGGTCGTCGTGGGCAGCAGCACCAGGGTGGCGAGGATGATCGCCTGGGTGATGGGCAGCGAACCGCGCTGCACCGTGCCGGTCATGCGCAGCGAGAGCCGGTCGGCCAGACGCAGCGCGCCCTCGTAGACGCGGTCTGCGTTGCCCAGCGGAGGCTTGTCGGGCCCCCACCTCTTGAGCGTGGCGCGTGCTGCGAACATGCCGATCCCCACCGCGAACACGATCACGGTCAGCAGCACGGGCAGGCTCGGGCCGTGCCACAGGGCCAGGTGGTAGGGGTGCCCGTCCCCGCCGGGCAGCGTGTCCGCGTAGGGCGTGAGCAGCGCGTCGATCCAGCCGGGGAACAGGCCCGCGGCCAGGCCCGCGGCGGCGAGCAGCGCGGGCGCGGCCAGCAGCCCGGCGCCGGGCGCGTGCATGCCCGCGACGGCCGGGCTCGGCGGCACGCCCTTGCCGGCGAACGCGCCCACCAGGATGCGCACCGAGTACGCGACGGTGAAGATCGAGCCGACGGTCATGCCGGTCAGCAGGGCGACGGCGGCGACGGGGGCGTGGTCGAGCGCCTCGAACGCGGCCTCCTTGCCGACGAAGCCGATGAACGGGGGCGCACCGGCCATGCTGGCGGTGGCCGCCACGGCGATCAGCGCCAGCCCCGGCCGTGCGCGGCCGAGCCCGGCCAGCTCGCGGATGTCGCGGGTGCCGGTGGCGTGGTCGATGGCGCCGACCACCATGAACAGCGACGACTTGAACAGCGCGTGCGCCACCACCAC
>CAYVJJ010000042.1:0-6943 GCA_964451655.1 uncultured Mycobacteriaceae bacterium
GCGCGGTCGAACCCGACGTCGGCGAAGCGGGCGCGGGCGGCCTCGAGTATCTGCTCGCGGGTGCCGGGGTTGCCCGGACGTCGTCCCCCGCGGCCACGTGCGGGCCGGCTCACGGGGTCCTCCGGCGCATCGTGGCGGCGGCCAGGCACAGCGACACCACCGCGAACCCGGCGACCACGGCGACGTCGCGCCACATCGTGCCGGTGGGGGACGGGTGGGCCGCCACCTGCTTCATCGCGCTCACCGCGTAGCTCAGCGGCAGGACGTTGCTGATGGCCTCGAGCCACCCGGGCAGCGACGAGCGCGGGGCCAGCAGGCCGCACAGGAACAGCTGCGGCCCCACGATCAGCGGCATGAACTGGACCGCCTGGAACTCGGTGCGGGCGAATGCGCTGCACAGCAGCCCCAGCGCCACACCCAGGACGGCGACGACCACGGCGACCAGCACCACGAGCGCCACGCTGCCCGCGACGTCCAGCCCCAGCAGCCCGAAGCACACCGCGCACGCCACCGCCGCCTGCACCACCGCGGCCACCGAGAACGCGGTGCCGTATCCGCCGAGCAGGTCCAGCTTGGTCAGCGGCGTGGTCATCAGCCGCTCGAGGGTGCCGGAGGTGCGCTCGCGCTGCATCGCGATGGCGGTGACCAGGAACATCGCGACGAACGGGAGGATCCCCAGCATGCTGATGCCGACCCGGTCGAAGATCGTCGGAACCCCGGGCGGGGCCGTCTGGTTCCGGTAGACGAAGTACAGCAGTGTCAGCAGCAGCGACGGGACTGCGACGATCAGCCCGACGGTGCGCCGGTCGGCCCCCAGCTGGGCCAGGACCCGCAGGCTCGTCGCGCCGTATGCCCGTGCGCTCATCGCCGTGCCTCCTCGGATCGGCGGGCAGCCGCGGGCGGGGTGGCGGCGTGGTCCTCCGCGTCGTCCTCCGCCCCGGCGCCGCGCACCAGGGCCAGGAACGCGTCCTCGAGCCCGTCCTCCCCGGTGGTGCGGCGCAGCGCGTCCGGGGTGAGCTGATCGAGCAGGCGGCCGTCGCGCAGAAGGATCAGCTCGTCGCAGTGGGCGGCCTCGTCCATCACGTGGCTGGAGACCACCAGCGTCGTCCCCTCGGCGGCGAGCCGGGTGAACCGCCGCCACAGGTCGGCGCGCAGCACCGGGTCGAGCCCCACCGTCGGCTCGTCGAGGATCAGCACGTCCGGGTCGGCCACCAGCGCGCACGCCAGCGAGACCCGCGTCCGCTGCCCGCCGGAGAGGTCCTGTGCGCGCTGCGTGCTGTACTCGCCCATCCCCACCGCGTCGAGCGCGTCGGCCGTCGCCGCACGGCCGGTACCGGCAAGCGCGGCGAAGTAGGCGACGTTGGCGCGGACGGTGAGGTCGCCGTAGATGCTGGGCGCCTGGGTCACGTAGCCGACGCGGTCCCGCAGCCGCCGCGACCCGGCCACGCTGCCGAGCACCGTGACCGTCCCGGAGCGGACGATCTGCGTGCCGACGATGCAGCGCAGAAGCGTGGTCTTTCCGCAGCCCGACGGCCCCAGCAGCCCGGTGACGGCCCCCGCGCGGACGGTGAGCGAGACGCCGTGCAGCACCTCCCGGCGGCCGCGGTGCACGGTCAGATCCCGCACGTCGACCGCGGGCGCAGTTAATTCATCAGACGATGAACTCATCATGTGATGAATTGTGCGTCCGCGGTGCACCCGTGTCAAGGGGTGCACGCAATCCGCTCGCGTCCCGTGCGCGTTCATGCCGACGGCGGCGGCCCGTGGCCAGTAGCCTCTGGAGGGGAGAACCGACAGCCTCAGGGGCGGAACAATCCAGGCGTGGCGCCGCGGGCGGGCGCGCCGATCCGGCGGGAGGTGGTGCCCGATGACCGCACGGGGCGGCCGCGCGCAGTACGTGGCCACGCTGACCGGCCGCACGCGCACCGACAGATGGGGCGTCGCCGGCACCGACCTCGGCATCCCGGTGCGGTTGCCCTCGGGTGCGGTCTGCTGCTTCTTCGGCGACACCTTCGAGTCGTCGGCGGCGGGAGGGCCGGGCTGGCGCAGTCCGGTGATGCTGCGTGCGGCGGCCGGACCCCTGGACGAGGGCATCGTCTTCGAGGGCGCGTGCGGCGGCCGCTATGCGCGGGAGATCCTCCCCAACGCGCACGACCCGAGCGAGCGGCCCGGTCCGGAGACGCCCGGCAGTGAGTTCACGGTGATCCCGTGCGACGCCGTCACCGTGGACCGCACCGTGTACCTGTCGGTGGTGAGCGTGCACTCATGGCGCTCCTCCGGCGCGCCCACCAACTTCACCTACCTGGCGCGATCCGACGACCACGGCGTGACCTGGCAGCGCACCGACGCGCGTTGGGACAACACCGGCGGCGCCCTCGACCAGATGTGGACCATGGACCGCGCCGACGACGGCTACGTCTACGTGCTGTCCTCGGCGTTCGACCGTGCCAACCCGGGCGGGGTGATCCTGCGCCGGGTCCCCGAGGAGCGGATCACCGAGCCGTGGGCCTACGAGGCGTGGGTGCCGGACCGCGACGAGGTGCCGAGCGGCGTGTGGATGTCGGTGCGCTCCGCCCCCGTGGTGCCGGTGCTGCCGGGCCCGGTGGGCGAGTTGAGCCTGCGCCGCATCGGCGGGGTGTGGGTGCTGGCCGGTTTCGACCCGGTACGGTACGCCGTCACCACCCGCACCGCCCCGCACCCGACGGGCCCCTGGTCGGAGCCCCAGGTGCAGGTGGCGGGTGGTGAGTGGGGCGCCGACGACGGCACCTTCGCCCAGATCTACGGCGGGTTCATCCACCCGGACTCGACGTTGGACGATCTGCATCTGCTGGTCTCGCAGTGGAACACGGCCGAGGGCGTGCCGTACCACGTCCTCCAGTTCCGCACGGCGATCGCGCCGGAGTGAGCTGCGCGGGCCGGACCCGCCGACCGGCCGGAGCGGTGACGCCGGCCATGGGGACGGCGCCGTCGTGCAGGCACAATGGGAGGCATGCGTGACGTGACCGCGGGCCCCGTGGACCCGCACTCCGATACCGCCCGCGACACCGGCGCCGTTCTCGACACGGCCCCTCCTCGTGTCGCAGACGCCCCTGGCGCCGGGGGCACGATGGACGGGACCGGGGACGGCGGGGACACCCGGCGCGTCGAGCTGCTTGTCGGCGGGATGACGTGCGCGGCCTGCGCGAACCGTGTGGAGAAGAAGCTGGGCAAGCTCGACGGCGTGGTCGCCGCGGTCAACTATGCGACCGGCCGGGCCACCGTCGACGCGGCGGACGGCGTGTCCGACGAGGACCTGCGCCGCACCGTCGAGTCCGCCGGATACACGGCCACCGCCTCGGAGGACGCACCCGACGAGGACACCCGCCGCGCCCGCTACCACGACGAAGTGCGCTCGCTGCTGGTACGCCTGGCCGTGGCGGTGGTGCTGTTCATCCCCGTCATGGACCTGTCGGTGATGTTCGCGGTGGTGCCGTCCACCCGGTTCGCCGGGTGGCAGTGGCTGCTGCTGGCGTTGTCGATCCCGGTGGTGACGTACTCCGCCTGGCCTTTCCACCGCGCCGCGCTGGTCAACCTGCGGCACGGCGCGGTCACCATGGACACGCTCGTGTCCACCGGCATCACGGCCGCCACCGCCTGGTCGATCTACACCATCTTCACCCCGTCGATGCTGGAGCACGAGGCGGACGGCGTGTGGGACGCGGTGATGAACTCGAGCACCATCTATTTCGAGGTCGCCACCGGTGTCACCGCGTTCGTGCTGTTCGGCCGCTTCATGGAGGCCCGGGCCAAGCGGCGGGCCGGTGACACGCTGGGCGCTCTGGCCGCGCTGGCAGCCAAGGAGGTCACCATCCTCACCCGGGCGGGCGCGGAGATGCGCATCCCCGCCGACCGGCTGGGCGTGGACGACGTCTTCGTGGTACGTCCCGGCGAGACGATCGCCACCGACGCAGTGGTGCAGTCCGGCGGCTCGCTGGTGGACGAGTCCGCCATGACCGGTGAGGCGCGTCCCGTGGAGGCCGGCGAGGGCGATGCGGTGCTCGGCGGGACGGTGGCGCTCTCAGGCCGGCTGATCGCGAAGGCCACGGCGGTGGGCTCGGAGACGCGCCTGGCCGAGATGGCCCGCATGGTCGCCGAGGCGCAGTCCGGCAAGGCCCACGTCCAACGGCTGGCCGACAGGGTCTCGTCCGTGTTCGTGCCGGCCGTGTTCGCATTGGCGGTCGCCACGTTCCTGGGCTGGTGGCTGCTGGGTGACGGATCGGTTGCCGACGCGGCGAACCCCGCCCTGGCGGTGCTCATCATCGCCTGCCCGTGCGCGCTGGGCCTGGCGACGCCCACCGCGCTGATGGTCGCGTCCGGGCGCGGCGCCCAGCTGGGCATCTTCATCAAGGGCCCGCAGGCACTCGAGGCCACCCGCACCATCGACACGGTGGTGTTCGACAAGACCGGCACCGTCACCGAGGGGAGGCTGGCGGTGCAGTCGCTCGCGGTCGATCCCGGCGCGGCCGGTCGAGGGACCGCGCCGGAGGACGCCGTGCGCGAGGAGGCGCTGCGCCTGGCCGCGGGGGTCGAGAATGCCTCCGAACACGCGGTGGCCGCCGCCGTCGTCGGCTACGCGCGGGACGCGGGGATCACGGTGCCGGAGGTGACCGGGTTCGAGGCGGAAGCGGGTCTGGGGGCGAGGGGCATCGTCGAGGGGCGCGATGTGCAGGTGGGCAGGCTGCGCGCGCTGGAGGAGGCGTCGGTGGCCGTGTCGGCGGAGTTGCGGTCGGCGGTGGCCGAGGACGAGGCCGAGGGCCGCACGACGGCGCTGCTGGCCGTCGACGGGACGGCGGTGGCCGCGTTCGGCCTGGCCGATTCGGTCAAATCCGATGCCGCCGAGGCGGTGCGCCGCCTGCGCGGGGCGGGACTGCGCACCGTGATGCTCACCGGCGACGGCCCGGTGGCGGCGCGGCGGATCTCCGAACAGGTGGGCATCGACGAGTTCCACTCCGGACTCATGCCCGGCGACAAGGTGGGCCTGGTGCGCCGCCTGCAGGAGCAGGGGCGACGCGTGGCGATGGTCGGCGACGGGGTCAACGACGGTCCCGCGCTGGCGACAGCCGACCTGGGCATGGCCGTGGCCACCGGGACCGACGTGGCGATCGGGGCGGCCGACGTGGTGCTGGTGCGCCGGCGGCTCACCATCGTGCCGGACTCGGTGGACCTGGCGGCGGCCACGCTGCGTACCATCCGCGGCAACCTCCTCTGGGCGTTCGGCTACAACGTGGCGGCCATCCCGATCGCGGCCTCCGGGCTGCTCAACCCGATCATCTCGGCCGCGGCGATGGCGTTCAGCTCGTTCTTCGTGGTGAGCAACTCGCTGCGGCTGCGCCGGTTCGGCGCGACGGCGCAGGACGGTGCCGCCGACCGCGGGTGATCAGCGCCGGAAGCGGGTTAGTCAGCGCCGGAGGCGCTGCAGCTCGTCCAGCAGCGCCTCCGCGCCGTCGCTCTCCTCGGCGGCCGAGGCGCTGTCCGGGCCGCCGGAGAGCTGCCCCGGACCGTTGGCGCGGTACTCGCGACGGAACCAGCGCACCAACAGGATCGCCACCGCGATGAGCACCGGGATCTCCCCGGAGATCCAGGCCAGCAGCCCGCCGATCATCTGATCGTGCAGCAGCGCATCGTGGTCCAGCAGGTCGAAGGCCTGATAGAAGGTGTTGCCCAGCACGGTGTCCGAGGTCATGACGATGATCCCGAACAGCGCATGGAACGGCATGATCGCCAGCAGCATGCCGATGCGCCCCAGGTTTCCCAGGCGCCGTTCCGGCAGGTCCGTGCCCACGACCGGCCAGAAGAACAGGCAGCCGGTGACCAGGAAGTGGAAGTTCATCCACTGATGGCCCCAGTGATAGCGGATCACGTCGTCGAACAGCGGCGTGAAGTAGAACCCGAACAGGGTCAGCACGTAGATCGTCAGTGCCACCCACGGTGTGGTGAGCACCCGGACCAGGCCCGAATGGACGAAGGTGTCCGCCCATTCCCGCGGGCCGGCCATGCCGCCCGGGCGCGGCGGCGTGGCGGTGCGGATCAGATCGAACGGCGCTGCCGCCACCAGCATGGGCGCGGCCGCCAGGTTCAGGATCAGGTGCAGCACCATGTGCATGCTGAACTGCGCGCTGGACCAGGTGTTCACGCCCGACGATGTGGACAGCGCGATGAGCGCCCAGCCCGCCGCCCACAGCCAGGTGCTCGACGCCGGCCAGGCCCCGCCGGTGCGGTGCAGCCGGCGCACGGCCAGCAGGTATCCGGCCAGCATGACCACGGCGATCGTCAGCCACAGCGCGTCCACCCGCCACTGGGTGACCAGACCCGTCCAGGTCCACGGGCCGGGCACGTCGTAGCCGATGTAGATCTCATGCCCGGTGGTCGCGGTGTGCAGCAGCGACGGCGAGGGGATGCGCGCGGCGAACGCGGCGGCGGCGAAGGCGGCGAGCACCAGCACCAGGTCCGGGAGGAGCCGCCGCGGACCGGCCCCTGGCTTCGCCGCGCGGCGGGCGCGGGTCAGGGCGACGACGGCCAGCAGCGCGGTGGCGGCCGCCTGCACCAGCGCCGCCGCGCCGTAGTCGGAGGAGGTCAGGTCCCCGCCGCGGACCTGCAGCCAGGTGATCCCCGCGCCGGACCCGCCCAGCAGGACCACCGCGCCGACGGTCCACCACCGGACGCGGCGCAGCACCTCGTCGGCCGTCGCGCCCGGGCCCGCGGCGCGCAGGCACGACCACGCGGCCACCAGTACTCCCAGCCACACGGCGGCCGCCGCGGAGTGCAGGATCAGGAAATTGGTGGCCAGGTCATGCGAGAGCCCCTGGCCGTTGTTGCCCACCGTCCCCGGTGCGACGGCGGCGGGCAGCGACAGGCCCAGCGTCGCCAGCACCGTCACCCAGCGCAGCGCCATGCGCAGCACCAC
>CAYVJJ010000042.1:7043-12241 GCA_964451655.1 uncultured Mycobacteriaceae bacterium
GCGGTGCGCCGGTCGCTGCGGCCCCACTGCACCGCCAGCGACAGGAACACCACCAGCAGCGGCAGCTCGCCGGACACCCACGCGATGCCGCCGGCGACGGTCTGCTGGTGGTCGATGGCGTCCGGGCCGAGGATGCCGAGCGCGCGGTAGAAGCTGTCGCCCAGGGCGCCGGACATCGACATCAGCGCGATGCCGAAGAACGCGTGGAACGGCATGATCGCGAACAGCACGCCCAGGCGGCCGACGTGCGGGAGCCGCTTGGGGCCGGGGTCGATGCCGATGATCGGCCAGTAGAACAGGTATCCGGTGATCAGGAAGTGCGCCGTCATCCACTCGTGTCCCCACGGTGCGCGGATCGCCCAGTCGAAGATCCCGGAGAAGTACAGCCCGTAGAGGGTGACGATGTAGATGGTGATCGCCACCAGCGGATTGCACAGGATCCGGGTGACCCGTGCGTGGACCAGCAGCATGATCCACTCGCGCGGGCCCGGGAGCGGACGGGGGTCCCCGTGCGCGTGCTGCGTGTCGGGGGTGTCCGCGGCGCGGGCGTGCGGCCGCCCGTGGTGCGTCGGCAGCGCCCGCATCGCCAGCGTCACGACGCCGCCCATCGCGAGCAGGGCGGGGATGAACAGGTTCAGCCCCATGTGCAGGATCATGTGCACCGTGAACTGACCGTAGGCGTAGCGGTTGACGCCCGTGCAGGTGATCACCGCGACACCGAGGCATCCGATCAGCCACGATACCGTGCGCCCGACAGGCCACGAGTCCCCGCGGGCGTGCAGCCGCCGCACCGCCGCCAGGTAGAGCACCACCATGGCGACGACGAGCGGGCCGAACAGGACGTCCACCCGCCAGTTCGTCACCAGCTCGGACCAGGTCCATTCGCCGGGCACGTCGAAACCGATCATCCGCTGCTGCACGCTGAGCGGCCCCGCGGGTGCGGGCCGGTCGGCGTGCATCATCACCGTGGTGGCCACCGCCAGGGCGAGCAGCGCCGCGGCCTGCCCGGCGATGAGCAGGCGGCCCGGACCGTGGCGACCGAGGCGGAGGTGTGCGATCGCGGTGGCGGCGCCCGCCGCGGCCAGTGCCGCGAGGGAGACGGCGGCGAGTGCGCCCCACCCCGACGCCCAGGATCCGCGCACGGTGAGCGCGACGACGCCGACGACGGAGTACGCGAGCACGGCCAGGCACACCCACGACAGGATCAGATGGCGGCGGGCGGCGACGGCGGAGCCGCCGGCCGGGTCGCGGTCGCGGGTGAGGAGGGTGCCCGCGGCGCCGAGCAGCACCGGCAGCGCCACCGCGATCATGAGGCCGAAGACCCCGGTGCGGTCATGGTCGGCGCCGTGGGCCAGCGTGCCGACGGTGGCGGGCAGCGCGGCCCCGGCGCACCCGGCCACCACGCCCGCGAACCGGGTCTGCCAGGCGCGGGCCCGCCACGCGGAGACCGCTGCGGCCGCTGCGGCCAGCGCCGACGCGGCCCAGGCGACGCGGGCGCCGGCGCCGTCGGAGGTGTCGACGGTGGCGGCGGCGAGGGCGGCGACGGCCACCCAGGCGAGCGAGGCGTACCGGGCGACGGCCTCCGCCGGGAGGTGCCCGCGCATCCGTCCGGCCCGGTCGGGGTCGCCTGTGATCAGGGCGTGGGCGGCGGTGCCGACGGTGGCCGCGGCGAGCAGGACCGCCGCCAGGTGCAGCGCCGTGGTGACCATGTCCCCCACTAATACCCCCGGGGCCGTCGACGGGTCACGCCGGTCACCGCGTCCCCGTCGCGGGGGCGCCCGCGTCCGGCGCTGCGCCGCCGTGAGACGCTGCGCCGTCGTGGGCCGATCCGCCGTCCTGCGCGGTGAGCGCGGCGGCGAGGTCGGCGCGCGCGCGGAACACGCGTGAGCGGATGGTGCCGACGGCGCAGCCGCACACCTCTGCCGCCTCGGCGTAGCTGAGCCCGATGACCCGCGTGAGCACGAAGGCCTCGCGGCGCTCGCGGTCCAGGCCGGCGATCAGCCGTTGCAGGTCCACCGCGCCGCCGGGGCCGGGATGGTGGCGGAGCGCGTCGGGGCGGGGGAGCGTGTCGATCCCCGTCGTCCGCGGGCTGCGGCGGGCGGTGCGCACGTGGTCCGCTGCCACCCGCCGCGCGATGGACAGCAGCCACAGGCGAGCGGGCGACCGGGCGGCGTAGCGGTGCAGCGAGCCGAACGCGCGCAGGTAGGTCTCCTGCGCCAGGTCGTCCTCGTGCCCGTCGTCGCAGAGGCTGCGCAGCACGCGGCGCAGCTGCGGAGCGGTGCCGCGGATGAACGCCGCGGCCGCGCGCTCGTCCCCGTTGCGGGCGGCGAGCGCGAGGCGGGTCAACGACGCGTCGTCCACTGTTCCCCTGTTCCTCCGGGCGCTAGATGAGCACGGGCGGCGCCGACGGCGCGCCCTGACTACTACGCAGCGTAGTCTTTTTGCGGCGGCGGGGCACCCGCGTCATGATCCACGTCACCGCGTGCGGCCGATCGGGGATGCCGCGGGAACTTTCCGGCGCGCCCGGACGACCGGACCCGTATGGACTGCAACAGTGCCCGTGAGGCGCTCTCGGCCGCGAGGGACGGCGAGGACCCGCGGCCGGACGGACGGGGAACGCCGCTCGTGCAGGCGGCCGGGGAGCATGTGCGCGGCTGCGGCGCGTGCCGCTCGTGGTGCGAGGCCGTGGAGCGCATCGACCGTGCGGCCCGCATGGAGCCGGCGCCGGAGCCCGCGGAGGATCCCGCTCCGGCGGTGCTCGCGTCGGTCCGGCTGCCGCGCGCCGGCCGGCGGACCAGGCTGCTGCGTGCCGGGTTGTGCGCGACGGCGCTCGTGCAGATCGGGCTGGGGCTGGCGGGGTTCGTGGACGGCATCGGGATGTCGATGCACGGGGCCGCGGCGCACGTCTCCGGTCACGTGAGCCACGAGCTGGTCGCCTTCAACGTGGCTTTCGGCGTGGCGCTGCTGGTGGTCGCCGCGCGCGTCGACAGGGCGAGGGCGCAGGTCCCGATGCTGACGGTGTTCGTCGCGCTCCTGGCGGCCGTGTCGGCGGCCGACCTCGCCTCCGGCCAGGTCGGATGGGCGAGGCTGGCCACGCATGTGCCGATCGTCGTCGGGCTGGCGCTGGCGGTGTGCGCGGCGCGCGTGCCGGTGGCGCCCGCCGGCCCGGGGGCGCCGGGCAGCGCGGGCGGCGGCCGGGGCGCCTGGCCGCTGCCGTCCGTGGAGACGGTGTTGCGGCGCGCGGACGGGCCGCCGCCTACGCCTGCCGCGAGCACACGGGAGGAGCGCCGTGCCGCCTGACATGACGGACCACGGAGACGGCAACGCAGGACACGGGATGACCGCGGGCGGAACGGCGGGGATGGACCGGATGGACGGAACCGGGGGCATGGACGGAACCGGGAGCATGGGCGGAACCGGGAGCATGGGCGGCGGTCACGCGGGCCACGGCGGTGCTGAGCACATGGACCACATGCACGACCACGCGATGACGCTCCTGCCGGGGTGGCTGGGCCTCGTTCTCGGTGTCACGTCGCTGCTCGTGGTGCTGCCGCACCTGCGGCACGTCGCCGCCACGACCGGACAGCACCGCTGGTGGCATGCCGGACACATCGTCATGGCGCTCGGCATGGCGCAGATGTATCTGCTGGGCATGGGCAACCCGACAGTGGACAACGCGATGGGAGGGCTGTTCCTGGCGATCACGTTCGCCGTGCTCGTCATCGCGGTGTGGTGCCGGGCGCGTGAAGGGGTCGTCAACCCGCTGTGGATCGCCACGGCACTCGACATGGCGGCGATGGCCTACATGTATGCCCCGCACGGCCTGCGGCCGACGCCGGTGACCTGGCTGGTCATCGTGTACCTGGCGGTGCAGGCGGTCGCATGGGCGACCGGCGCCTGGGGGCGGGTCCCGGTGTTCGCCGTCGAGGCCGCGGTGGTCCCCGCCGGCGGCGGGCGGTCCGGCAGCCGGCACGCCGGGGCCGCTGAATCCGCCGCGACATCCGGGGATGAGACGGCGATGGTGCCGCGGCCCGGCCTCGGCCTGAGCGGGCGCAAGGACCCGGGCGTGCGCGCCACGCTCGCGGCGATGGCGCTGCTCATGGCGTACATGCTGCTTGCGATGGTGTGACCACCGGCGCCGCGGCCCCCCGGGTAGGAGGGAGGCCGCGGCCGGTCGGCGGGTCAGGAGCCGGACTGCAGCATCTCCTGCATGCGGTCGATCTCGGACTGCTGCCCGTCGATGATCGCCTGCGCCATTCCGCGGGTCTGCGGGTTGGTGCCCTCGGTGAGCACTTCCTGCGACATCTCGACGGCGCCCTTGTGGTGCTCGATCATCATCTCGAGCCACATCCGGTCGAATTCCGGTCCGCTCGCGGATTCGAGGGCATCCATCTGCTCGTCGGTCATCATGCCGGTCATCCGGTGCCCGGGACCTCCGTCCCGGCCGCCCATGCCGTGGCCTGATCCGGAGTCCGCGGTCGGCGCCGGTTCGCCCCACTCGGTGAGCAGGGCGGTCATCTGATCCATCTCCGGCTGCTGCGCCTGCGCGATCTGCTCGGCGAGTGCGATCACATCAGGGTCGCCGGTGCGGCCGTCGATCATGCCGGTCATCTCCACGGCCTGTGCGTGGTGCGGGTACATGCCCTCCACGAACGCCACGTCGGCGTCGTTGAACCGCGGCTGTGCGCCGGCGCCGTCGGCGGCAGTCGCCTCGGCGGGGGCACCGGCGGCGGGCGGCGCCGCGGAGTCGGCGCCGTCCCCGGAGCTGCAGCCCGCCAGGATCAGCGCGGCCGCGGCCGGCACGACGAGTGCCGACGCGATGCCGGAACGGTGGGACAGGGTTCGGGGGAGACTCTGCGTACGCATGGGGAAACTCCAATGCTCGGGGTGCGCGCGGGTGCTGCGGCGCGCGGAGGAAGGGGACGTGAAGCGTCGGCGGAGGGCCGGCGCGCCGCCCCATCAGATGCGGAGGATCTCCAGGCGGTCGAGAGCCGGGTGCGTCCACGGCGGCACGACGCCGACCGCTGCGGCATCGGAGCTGAATGCGGTGGGCGGCGGCACTCGGCGGACCGGGGCGAGCGGGACCTGCGGAGAGGGCGCAGCCGACGGTGCTGCGGTCGCCGTGTTCGCGGCGTCGAGGCACGCGGCCGTATCGATGCACTGCTGTGCGCACCACGACGGCATCGGGGGTGATGACG
>CAYVJJ010000042.1:12341-14101 GCA_964451655.1 uncultured Mycobacteriaceae bacterium
GGGGTGATGACGCCGTCACCTGTGATGTCGGGGACGCCCCGGAGGCATCGTGAGCGGAATCGTCGGCATGGTGACCGGATCCCGCGGCGTCGGCGCTGTGGCCGCCCGGCATGCCATGGCAGTGCGCCGCGGCGACTCCCACGGGGCCGCCCAGCAGGAGGAGCGCCGCGGCGAGCAGAACCAGGACGCCACGGCCCGCGGCCGGTGCGGCGCCCTGCGTCCGCCGCTGCGTGCTGCCGCGGTGCATCCAGTCCTCCTTCGTCGCCCGGACACCGGCCACCATACCCACCGGGGGTGTATGGAGGGGAAGAGGTGACGCGGTCGTCACCGCTGCGCGCGGGTCAGCGTCCGCCGGTGGCGACAGGCCTCGCGGGGTCCGACACCCACTGCGACCACGAGCCGGGGAACAATCGTGCCGGGATGCCCGCGACCTCGAGGGCGAGAACTTGGTGCGCGGCGGTGATGCCCGAACCGCAGTACGCGGCCACCGCGGGCGCGGCCGTGCCGGTCTCGGCAAGGAATTCGCCGAAGCGGCGGCGCAGCTCCTCGGGATCCGCGAAAGTGCCGTCCGCCCGGAGGTTCTCCGTGGTCGGACGGTTGACCGCCCCGGGGATGTGTCCGGCGACCGGATCCACGGGCTCCGACTCGCCGCGGTAGCGCTCCGGCGCGCGGGCGTCGATCAGCACACCGGTGCGCGCGAAATCGAGTACGTCGTCGACCTCGAGGACGGCTCCCGGCCCCCTGGCCGGGGCCGGGCCCGCCTGGAAATCGCCGCGCACCACCGCCGCGCGGCCGGCGCCGGCGGCATCGGCGCGGCCGGGGGCGCTCGTCGTCGATTCGACGGCACGCCCCGCGGCCTCCCACCGGGCGAGTCCTCCGTCGAGCACCCGCACATCGCGGTGGCCGAAGTGCCGCAGCAGCCACCAGGCCCGGGCGGCGGCCGTCGCCGGTCCGGCGTCGTAGACCACGACGGCCGAGTCCGCGTTCACACCCGCCGCGCGCATCGATTCCGCGAAGACGTCCGCGGAGGGGAGCGGGTGCCGGCCCGCGGCGCCCGGCGGCGCCGCGAGGTCCGCGTCGAGGTCGACGAAACGTGCGCCGGGAATGTGGGCGGTATCGAAGGCGGCGCGGTCCGGGCCCGTCGCCAGGGCCCACCGCACGTCCAGCAGCACCGGCGGGGCGGAGGAACCCCGGAGGCGTTGCAGCTCGCCCGGTGCGATGAGAGGCCGGGTGCCCCGTGCAGGCCGCGGAACCGGGGTCATCGGCACCCCGCCGGATCCGGCGCCCCGTCCGGTCCGTCCCCGTCGATCGCCCGGTTGAACCGCTCGAGCTGCACGGCGAACGACCGCAGGTCCTCGCGGGTCCATCCCTCCAGCCTGTCGGAGAGGCCGGTCCAGCGCAGCGCGACGGCCTCGCGCACCTTCCGCCGTCCCCGCTCGGTGAGCGAGACGGTGTGCGAGCGGCGGTCCTCCGGGTCGCAGTCCCGTTGCACCAGCCCCAGTTCCGCCAGCGTGGCCAGATGCCGGCTGATGGCGCTCTTGTCCATGTCCAGCACGTCGACGATCTCCCCGGCCCGGGTGGGCTGGCGGTCCGCCACGAGGGTCAGCACGGTGTACGCGGACGGCACCAACTCAGGATCGATGGAGCGGGCCACCTCCGCCTTGGTGGTGCGGATCCGCCGCACGAGCGTGCGCAGCTCCAGCTCGATGCCGCGCACCGCGGCCAGCGTCTCGGAATCCTCCGGCTCCTCCGGCCCGCAT
>CAYVJJ010000043.1:0-13767 GCA_964451655.1 uncultured Mycobacteriaceae bacterium
CGTGCCCGGTCCGGCGTCGTGCGGCACGCCCCCGCCCGGCCGGGGACCGCCCGAAGCGGTACCGCGCGGACCGGGTGCGGGGCGCTCGTCCCGCCGGGGCGGCGCCGCCGGCTCGTCGCGCCGGTCCTCGGGCTCCGCGGCGAACGCGGGCGTCTGGTCGGTGGTGATGCGCGGGATGACCGACGTGGCGGTGACCGGTGCGCCCGCCACGGTGGCGCCGACCGACGGGGCGCCCCCCGCCGGGGCGCCGGCGGTCGCGGCGGTGCCGGAGGGCGTCGCGGCGGCTGTGCCGGTGGGGCGTTCGTCCGGCAGGCGGATCTCGCCGAGCCCGATGCGCTGCTGGATGCGCTTCATCCACCGCGGCGCCCACCAGCAGTCGTCGCCCAGCAAGGTCATCACGGACGGCACCAGGAGCATGCGGATGACCGTGGCGTCGATGATCAGCGCGGCGATCATGCCGTAGGCGATGTACTTCATCATCACGATCTCGGAGAATCCGAACGCGCCGGTGACCACGATCAGGATCAGTGCAGCGGCGGTGATGATGCGGCCCGTGTGGGCGGTGCCGACACGGATCGCCTCCTTGGTCGAGGCGCCTCTCTCCCGGGCCTCGACCATCCGGGATATCAGGAACACCTCGTAGTCCGTCGACAGTCCGAAGATGATCGCCAACAGCAGCACCACCACGGCCGCCATGAGAGGTCCGGGTGTGAAGTTGAGCAGCGAAGCGCCGTGTCCGTCGATGAAGATCCACGTCAGGATGCCCAGCGTGGATCCCAGCCCCAGGGCGCTCATGAGCACCGCCTTGATCGGCAGCACCAGCGAGCCGAAGGCCAGGAACATCAGCACCGTCGTGGTGATGACGATGTAGAGCACCATCCAGGGAAGCATGTCGCCCAGCGCGGAGATGGAGTCCTGCGTGATGGCGGGCAGGCCCCCCACCATGATGTCGACGCCGTCGGGTTCGGGGATCGACCGCAGCTCGGTGATGGTGTCGCCCGGGCGGTCGGGGTCGTCCAGCCCGGCGCTGAGCACCGTCACCCCGTCGGCGGACTTGTCCACCTTGAACGGGCTGGCGAAACCGTCGATCTTGTTGGCGGATTGCGCGATGTCGACTATCTGGTTGTCGGACGCGCCGGTGATGACCACGTCGACCGGGTTGGTGCGGAAGGCGGGGAACAGTTCATCGAAGTGCTCCTGGGCCACGCGGGTGGGGTTGTCCGGCGGCAGGTACTTCTCGCTGAGCCCGCCGAATGCGACGTTCTTGAACGGCACGATCAGCAGCAGCATCACGACGATGATGGGGACGGCGATCCACACGGGGTGCTTGCCCACCCGGTCCGCGAGCCGGCCCCAGAAACCCGACTCGATCTGCGCATTGGTTCTGGGGCGGTTGAGGAACGGCAGGCTCAGCGCGTCCACCCGGCGTCCCAGGAGCCCCAGCAGCGCGGGCAGCACGGTGAGTGCAGTCAGGGCCGCGATGCCGATGGCGAACAGGCCGCCGAACGCCACCGATTTGAGGAAGACCTGCGGGAACATCAGCAGGCCGGAGAACGCCACCACCAGCATCGTCGCCGAGAACACCACGGTGCGTCCGGCGGTCGCGACGCTGCGGCGCACCGCAGCCCCGACGTCGTAGCCCTCCGCGAGCTCCTCGCGGAACCGGCTGACGATGAACAGCGCGTAGTCGATGGCCAGGCCCAGCCCGATGAGCGTCACCACCGGTTGGGCGAAGGTGTTGACGGCCATGAAGTGGGACAGAAGCCACAGCGCGCCGGTGGCCCCGGCGATGGACAGCACGCCCACCACCACCGGCAGCAGCGCCGCCACCACACCGCCGAACACGAAGAACAACAGCACCGCGACCGCAGGCAGCGCGATGAGTTCTGCCCTGTGGGTGTCGTTGTTCATGCCGACGCCGATGGCGTCGCCGATCGGCTGGAGCCCCGAGACCTCCACCTTGATGCCCGGCAGATCGAAGGAGCCCTTGATGTCGTGATACTGGTCCAGAGTCTGCGTATCGGTCTCGCCGGTGAGCTGCACGCTGGCGAAGGCGTGGCGTTTGTCTTTGGTGGACAGCAGCGCCTTACCGAACTTCTCGGTCCAGTAGCTGGTGATGCCGCCGATTTCCTCGGGGTGCTCGGCCTTGAGGGTGTTGAGGCTGTCCTCGACCTTCCGCCCGAAGGCCGGATCGTCCACGGTCAGCCCGTCCGGCGCCGTGTAGAGCACGATGACGTCGGACATGTGATCGCGGCCGAACGTCTCGTCCGCGATCTTCGCCGCTCGGGTGGACTCCGAGCCCGGGTCGTCGTAGCCGCTCTGCGTCAATTGGCCTTCGAGCCCCAGACCGAAGACGCCGCCCACGAGCAACAGGATCGTCATCAGGCCCAGCACCAGCCGACGATGGCGGTACACCAACCGCCCCCAACTGCTGAACAACGCTAGTTCCTCCGGAAGATCTCGGGACTGGGTACGGACGCGCGCGGCATCGGCCCACCGGGCCCGGTGGTCACCTGCTGTCGAGCAGCGATGACAGGGGACGGAAGGGCTGGAGCCAGGCGCCCTCGGTGGGCAGATTCTCCAGGCTCACGCGCGGCAACGGTTCGCGGAAGACGCCGGGGATGGCCTCCAGGTCGATGAACTCGAGCTTCGGCGAGCCCACCGCCCAGCTGGCGTGCTCGTGGAAGCCGATCACCTGCACGGGGATGCCGGCGTCCGCCAGCAGCTCCATGGGCTCGCGGAAGGCCTGGCCGTCCGCGGAGGCCACCACCACCCCGGCCAGGCCGGTGGTGGAGCGGCGCAGGGCTATGTGGTCGAGCATGTCCGAGTCGACGTCGCTGTGCTCGTCCGACTTGGGCTTGGCGAACACCGCGAAGCCCACGTTGCGCAGGGCCTCGACCCAGGGGCGGACGATGTCGGCGGAACCGGGCGCGATGTTGGTGAACACCGTGGCCTCGGCGACGAGCGGTTCGCCCTGGCCGCCGCCCGCGGCATCCTGCCCGTCCGCGCCGCCCTCGAGCGCGGCCAGCTCGTCGGTGCGGGCCAGCAGCCAGCGCCCGAGCGCGTCGAACCGCGGACGGTGGGCCGAGGTGGGGCGGCCGCCGAGGATGGCGCCCAGTCCCATGTCCAGGTTGGGGGCGTCCCACACCAGCAGGACTCGTCTGCCCGGCAGCGGGGCGTGGTGGTCGCTCATGGGTCGACTCTTCTCCAGATCATTTCGGTAATAGTGCTGCCCGCGCGCAGTCCTTTGCCCTCGAACTTGGTCACCGGGCGTTCCAGGCTGATAGGGGCAGTTGAATCGAGAGTACGCAGCTTCGGCTCGGTGGCGCCCGCTTCAGCGATCCATTCGGCGTAATCCGCGTGGTCCGTGGCCACATGCAGCACGCCCCCGGGACGCAGGCGCGAGGCGATCAGCGAGAACGTCGACGGCTGGAGCAGCCTGCGCTTGTGGTGGCGCTTCTTCGGCCACGGGTCCGGGAAGAACACGCGCACGCCCGTCAGTGAGGCCGGCTCGATCATGTTCTCCATCACATCGACGCCGTCGCCGCGCAGCAGGCGGATGTTGGTGATGCCCTCCCGCTTGATGCGGTGCAGCAACTGCGCCAGGCCGGGCCTGTAGACCTCCACGGCCAGCACGTCCACGTCGGGCTCGGCCAGCGCCATCTCCGCGGTCGAGGTGCCGGTGCCGCATCCGATCTCCAGGACCACCGGCGCGGAGCGGCCGAACCACTCCGCCGTGTCGATGACCTCGTCGCGCACGTCGCGGCCCAGCGTGGGCCACTTCTCGTCCCAAGTGCGCAGCTGCGCCTCTGTGAGCGTGCCGCGGCGGGTGCGGAAACTGGTCACGCGCGGGTGCAGGCGCGAGCGGCCGAATTGATCGCGCTCGACCTGCGCGGCGCCGTCGGTGTGTTCGTCGGTGCGTTCCCAGCGCGGTGCGGCCGGGTCGTCGGAGGTCTCCACCGGACCATCGTCCCGTATCCGCCGGAACACCCGCATCCCGGGCCGGTGCGCGGTGCGCTGCGGGTATCCTCGCGTGTCGGACCGTGACCGGGGACACGTACGTGGGGGGACCGCCGAGGCGCGGCAGGAGGGGGACCAGATCGTGGGGGACGTGAGGGCGGCGGTCACCGCCGGTGCGCAGGGGCGCGCCGAGGGGCGGAATCGCCTGGACGAACCGGCGGATGCCGGCGGGCGGGTGCCGATCCCCCCGGTGTGCATCGGGGTCGGCGGCAGGGCGGGTATCGGCCGCGCCGCGCTGGTGGACGCTCTGGCACAGAGGATGGCGGGACGCGGCCCGCTGGCCATCGGGGTGCTCCCGGCGTGCAACGACCCGCGCAACCGGGAGGGCCCCGAGCGTCGCTCCGAGGCGGGCCGGCCGGACGGCAGCACGGTGCCGGTGGATATCGCTGTGCATCTTGTACTGCACGCCCCGGCGCCCTCGGACAGGCGCGCGATGGACGCACAGCGCGGCCGCGGAGTGCCGGTTCTGATGGTGCGCACGCGCGGGGGCGAGGGGTACGCCGATGCACGGCGAACACAGACGCCCGGACCGGCCGCGGCGGGCAGCGCCGACGACGCAGGGAGCGCCGTCCTGCGGGTCGGCCTCCGCCCCGAGGGGCCGCCGACGGGGCTCGACGAGCTGGTGGACTGCCTGTCCGCGGGTGCCGGACGGATCCTGGCGGCCCGGGCGGATGCGCACCGCGGAGTGCAGACGCGCGCGGCGCTCGAGGGGCCCGACCGCGAGGCGGCCGAACGCTGGCTGCGGTCCGGAGACGCACGGCGTGTGCGGGCCGCGGGCGCGCGCAACTGGGGCGCCGCGATCACCACACCGGGATCGGCCCTGCGTGAGGCGGCGCGCTGGCGTTCGGTGGCGGCCCGGGCGTCCGGCGAGGCGCAGAGGGAACGCGCGACGGCCTGGGTCAGACGCTGCACTGATCGCGCCGTCGAGCTGGGCGCTTCCGTGCGGGGGCCCGGCGATGCGTGAGGGGACGCGGGTCGTGGCGGTACCTGGGACGGTCCCCGCCGCGGCGGTACGTGACGTGGAGCGTGCGGTGGCCGGCCGTGCGGTGGCCGGGCCTGTCGGGACGGCCGCGGCGGACGGGTACGCGGAGTGCCGTCGCCCGGCGGTGACGGTCCTCGTCGTGCCGGCCGCGGTGACCGTCGGGGCCGACGAACTGGACCTGATCGCGGCATCGGGCGCTCCGCCGTCGGCGGTGGTCCTCGTGCTGGCGGGTCCGCCGGGGGTGCCGCGGATGCGTGATGCGGTGGAGCGGCAACGACGGGTGCTCGCCGAGTTCGCGCCCGGCTATGAGCAGTGCACCGTCGTATCCGGCGCGGCCGCAGCCGGGCTCATGCGGGAAGCGGTCGAACGGACACGGCGGACGGCGGCCGGGTGCGACGCGGCCGCCGAGCTGGCGGCGTGCAGGGCCGCCGCGGAACGAGCACGTGGGCGCCGCACCGGGGAGCGGCGGCGGGCGCAGGCGCTGCGGGCCGCCGGGGCCCTGCAAGGGCGCCGGGACGAGCTGGTCCGGCGCCGGACGGGGCTGCGCTCCGAGGACGGGCTGCCTGCGCGCATGACCGCGCTGCGCACGGAGCTGTCGCGGGCGCGGGTGGAGTTGGGGCATGAGATCGCTGCGGGGGCCAGGCAGGCCGCGGCCGACGCCCGCGCCGATCTCGACGGGGCGGGCCGCGCGGAGGCCGAGGCGTTTCCGGGGCGCCTGGGGCGGCGTCTGGAGACGGCGGGCCGCGGATTCGCACGACGCATGGACGAGCGGCTCGCGGCGGCGGTGCCCGACGCGGAGTCGGCAGCGGCGGCCCCGGAAGCGGACGACGGCCCCCGGCTGCCGGTCGCACCCGGGCGAGGCCGTCGCGCCGTGGAGGACCGGCTGATGATCCTCATGGGCGCCTCGGGCGGGCTGGGGCTCGGGCGGCTGGTGACCGCCGGCCCGCTGGCCGGTCTGCTGGGGCCGGGACCGTGGGCCGCGTCCGCCTGGGCGGTGACGCTGGCGTCGGGCGGTCTGGTGGCGTGGTGGATCGTGCGCGCACGCGCGCATCTGGCGCGCCGCGCGCGGCTCAAGCAGTGGTCGGCGGAGGCGGTCGCCGAGTTCCGGGCCGGCTGGGAACGCCGCCTGGCGCATCGCGTGCTCGACGCGGAGGCGCACGCCGCCCGGGCCGTCGGCGCGGCGCATGCCCGGGAGCTGCGGGCGGTGGAAACGGAACTGGCGCGCGTGGACGCGGACCTGGCGTCGGTGCGCGCGGAGGTGCGGGACGGCGCGACCGCGACGGCGGAACAGACTGTGGACAACCCGCACGCCGGTGCGCCACCGGCAGTACCGTGACGCGCGGGGAGAGGAGATCGCTATGTGGCTGGGCAATGATCTGCCGGGGGACGGCGCAGAAGGCACCGGCGGCGCGGGGGAGCACCCGGCGGAGCCGGAGGAGTGGGCCGGCGGCGCCGCGTCGGAGACGGGGTACGAGCCGCTGCCGTTCGACACGATCACGGCGGTGGACACGGACGGCGACGGTGTCCTGGAGACGATGATCGTGCACGACGGCGAGGAGATCACCGTCTCCTACGACCTCGACGGCGACGGCACCACGGACTTCGAGACGGTCTTCGACGGCCGGGGGCACGCCGTGTCGTGGCAGGACCAGCAGGACGCCGACGGTACGTGGCACTGGCGGCGCGTCCCGGGCTGAGCCGCGCGGCGGGCCGCACCGGGATGCCGGAGAGCGCGGGCGGTCATGCCCGCGGCATCATGGACGCATGACCTCCATCACCAATCCGCGGCTCGAGGGCAAGGTCCTCGTGGGGCCGGAACGCGACCGGATCCTGAGCTTCTCGGAATTCGGCGTGCCCCACGCCCGCCCCGTCGTGTGGCTGCACGGCACGCCGGGCAGCCGGCGCCAGGTGCCCGCCGAGGCGCGTGAATTCGCGGAGCGGGAGAGGATCCGCATCATCGGCATCGACCGCCCCGGGATCGGCTCGTCCACGCCGCACGTGTACGGATCGTTCCGCGAGTTCACCGACGATCTCGCCGTGGTGGCCGACAACCTCGGGCTCGACCGGATGTCCGTCGTGGGCCTCTCCGGCGGCGGCCCGTACACGCTCGCCGCCGCGCGCTTCCTGCCGGACCGCGTCCGTTCGTGCGCGGTCCTCGGCGGCGTGGCCCCCGCACGCGGGGAAGACGCGGTGGACGGAGGGCTCGTGGGCTTCGGTGCCCGGGTGGCGCCCCTGGTGTCGGTGGGCCGGCTGCCCATCGGTATCGCGCTGACCTCGCTGGTGCGGGTGGTCAAGCCGTTCGCCTCGCAGATCATCGACGCGTACGGCTACCTCTCGCCGGAGGGGGACCGCAACCTGCTGGCGCGCCCCGAGTTCAAGGCCATGTTCATCGACGACCTGCTCAACGGCAGCCGCAAACAGTTCTCCGCGCCGTTCTCGGACATCATGCTGTTCTCCAAGGAGTGGGACTTCCGGCTGGGGGAGGTCGACAAGCCCGTGCACTGGTACCACGGGGACTCCGACCACATCGTCCCCGAGAAGCACGGTGAGCACTGCGTGAACCTGCTGCCGGACGCGGACCTGACCCTGCTGCACGGCGAGAGCCATCTGGGCGGAATGGGCGTGGCCGAGGAGATCCTCACCCGCGTGCTCGAGGACTGGGACAGGGGCTGATCGCGGGCGCGGCCGTGCAGGCCGGCTGCGACGCAGGACCCGATTCGGAGAAATTTTGCGAACGGCGTTAACCTCGTGTCAGGACTCCCGGCGCCCGTGTCTCTCGGTCACGTGCCGGCGGCCCCTGGGGAGGGGGCGGTGGCACGCGGCGGACGAGCACTCGGGTAGCACCCAAACCGACGGGTCGCAGCCGAGTTCGCGCCACCACATTGCACCGACAGGCCGGGATCCCCGGTCCCGGCGTATCCGGTGTCCGCGGGCGAGGCTCCGGCCCCACTCCAGGAGAGGCTGATGACCGCAGCGACGATTCCAGGCTTGAACTCAGCGGACGACAACCCGCCCACCCGGCACGCCGAGCTGCTTGCCTGGGTGACCGAGGTTGCCGAGCTCACGCAGCCGGACCGGGTCGTCTTCGCCGACGGCTCGGACGAGGAGTGGGAGCGGCTCACCGCGCAGCTGGTCGAGGCCGGGACATTCACCAAGCTCGATGAGGCGAAGAAGCCCAACTCGTACCTGGCGCTGTCGGACCCCGCCGACGTCGCTCGCGTCGAGTCCCGCACCTTCATCTGCACCGAGACCGAGGAGGGGGCGGGCCCCACCAACAACTGGATGGACCCGCAGGAGATGCGCACCCTCATGCGCGACCTCTTCCGGGGCAGCATGCGGGGGCGCACCATGTACGTCGTGCCGTTCTGCATGGGGCCGCTGGGCGCGGACAAACCCAAGCTGGGCATCGAGATCACCGACTCGCCGTACGTCGTGGTGTCCATGCGCATCATGACCCGCATGGGCCAGGCGGCGCTGGACAAGATCGGCACCGACGGCGAGTACGTCAAGGGGCTGCACTCGGTGGGGGCGCCGCTCGAGTCCGGCCAGGAGGACGTCCCCTGGCCCTGCAACGAGACCAAGTACATCACGCACTTCCCGGAGACCCGTGAGATCTGGAGCTTCGGCTCCGGCTACGGCGGCAACGCGTTGCTGGGCAAGAAGTGCTACGCGCTGCGCATCGCCTCCGCCATGGCCCACGACGAGGGCTGGCTGGCCGAGCACATGCTCATCCTCAAGCTGATCTCCCCGGAGGACAAGGCCTACTACGTGGTGGCCGCGTTCCCCAGCGCCTGCGGCAAGACGAACCTGGCGATGATCGAGCCCACCATCCCCGGCTGGCGCGCGGAGACCCTGGGCGACGACATCGCGTGGCTGCGCTTCGGCGACGACGGCCGGCTCTACGCGGTCAACCCGGAGGCGGGCTTCTTCGGCGTCGCGCCGGGCACCAGCCACGACTCCAACCCCAATGCGATGAAGACGGTCGAGGCCGGCAACACCATCTACACCAACGTCGCCCGCACCGAGGACGGCGACGTCTGGTGGGAGGGCATCGGCGGCGAGACCCCGTCGAAGCTCATCGACTGGCACGGCGACGAGTGGACCCCGGACTCGGACGTCAAGGCCGCGCACCCCAACTCGCGCTACTGCACGCCCATGTCGCAGTGCCCGATCCTGGCGCCCGAGTGGGACGACCCGCAGGGCGTGCCGATCTCCGCGATCCTGTTCGGCGGCCGCCGCAAGGACACCGTGCCGCTGGTGACGCAGTCGTTCGACTGGCAGCACGGCACCTTCATGGGCGCCACGCTGTCCTCTGAGCAGACGGCCGCGGCCGAGGGCAAGGTCGGCAACGTGCGCCGCGACCCGATGGCGATGCTGCCGTTCATCGGCTACAGCGCCAACGACTACCTGGCGCACTGGGTGGACGTGGGCAAGCAGGCCGACGCGGACAAGCTCCCGCACATCTTCTACGTCAACTGGTTCCGCCGCGGCGACGACCGCCGGTTCCTGTGGCCCGGCTTCGGCGAGAACTCCCGTGTACTCAAGTGGATCGTCGAGCGCATCGAGGGCAAGGCCGAGGCGGAGAAGACCCCCATCGGCTACGTCCCCACCGCCGAGCAGCTCCACCTGGACGGGCTCGAGGCGGACATGGACGACGTCGACGCGTCGCTCAAGGTCGACGTGGAGGAGTGGAAGAGTGAGATCCCGCTGATCGAGGAGTGGTTCGAGAAGCTCGGCAACGTGCCGTCCAGCGTGCGCGACGAGCTCGAGGCGCTCAAGCAGCGGCTCGGCTGACGAACTGATGCACGCGTGAGCGCGGCCCCGGGGATCATCCCCGGGGCCGCGCTCACGGGTGTCCGGGACGCGGCGGCGCGCGTGTCGGATACTGGGGGCGTGCGGTCACGCGGAAGGATCATCGAGGCCACGTTGGGGCTCGTGGGGGAGGGCGGCTTCGACGCTGTCACGATCGCGTCGGCGGCCCACGCGGCGGGAGTGACGCGGCAGACCGTCTATTCCAACTTCGGCTCCCGCGAGGAACTCCTCTCGCAGGCGATGGGCGAGCTGACGGTGCGGACCTACGGCGGCATCCGCGCCCGCATCGAGCCGGACTCATCGTCCGCCGAGTACGTCGCCGAGCTCATCGTCGCGGGCCGTGCCGTGGTGCGCACCGACCCGGTACTGCGTCGGCTTCTGCGTATCGAGCCGGGCAATCCGCTGCTCGACCCGGGCATGCTCGCGCGGGCCAAGCCCATCGCCCGCGCCCTGTTCGAACCGCTGGAGCACCGTGCGCTGCCCGTGGGCCTCGACGACATCGTCGAAATGGCGCTGATGCTGGCGATCCCGGTCGTGTTCTTCGACGAGGATCCGGTGCGTTCCGACGACGACCTGCGCGCGTTCCTGCTGCGCTGGCTGCGGCCGGCGCTCGCCGGGCGGTGACGCGGCGGGGCCGGGCGGCACGGGCAGGCGGGCACCGCGCTCTCTCCTTTTCCAAATCTTGACACTATTGGCGATAAGTGTCTAGTTTTGGATCGGTTTTCGCGCCGAACCATGTGATCCGGCGCCCGTTGCAGTCCTGCAGTGCGTGTCGTCACGTCGCATCGCGGGGCCCGGGGAGAGGGGAATACGCGTGTCCCGAATCGATCGCAGGTCCTTCCTGACCGGCGCCGCGGCGGCGGGCCTGGCGCTGACGGTGCCCGGCACGTCGGCCTGGGCCGGCACCGCGGCGCGGGCAGGCGCTGTACCTGTGCGCCGCGAGGAGCACCGGGTGGTGGTGATCGGCTCCGGCTTCGGCGGCGGCGTCGCGGCGCTGCGGCTGGCCCAGGCGGGCGTGCCGGTGCTGGTGCTCGAGCGCGGCCTGCGCTGGCCCACCGGCCCCGACGCGGAGACCTTCCCGCATGCGTCGAATCCCGACAAGCGCATTCTCTGGTACGGCTCGGCCCCGGAGCTGTTCGGAAAGCCGGTGGCCTTCGACAAGTACGCAGGGCTCATCGAGGCGGTCGCGACGCCGACCATGACGGCGCTGTGCGCGGCCGGCGTCGGGGGAGGGTCGCTGGTGTACCAGGGCATGACGCTCGAGCCCGCAGAGGACGTGTTCGCCACGCAGTTCCCCGCCGCGCTCGACTGGTCCGAGATGCACCGGGTGCACTATCCGCGGGTGGCGCGGATGCTGCAGGTGGAGACGGCGCCCGATGCGCTGATCGACAGTCCCGACTATGCCGCGGCGCGGATATTCGCGCGCAACGCCCGCCGTGCGGGGCTTCCTGTGGAGAAGATCCCCATGCCCATCGACTGGGACTACGCGCTGGCCGAGCTGCGCGGCGAGATGGCCCCCTCATACACCAACGGCGACGGGGCCCTCGGCGTGAACAACGGCGGCAAGCATTCGGTGGACGTCACCTACCTGCGCCGGGCCGAGGCCACCGGGCTGGCAACGGTGGCGCCGCTGCACAACGTCACCGCGGTGGAACGGGCGCGCGACGGACGCTGGACCGTGCTGGTGGACCGCACCGACGCGTCGGGCACAGTGCAGGAGACGAAGATCCTCACTGCGCAGACGCTGATCATGGCGGCCGGCAGCCTGGGCACCACCCGCATGCTGGTGCGGGCGCAGGCGCTCGGTGCGATCCCCGACCTGCCCGACGCGCTGGGTGCCGGCTGGGGCACGAACGCCGACCGCATCTACGTGTGGACCGACCCGGTGGACGACTTCGGCGCCGCGCAGGGCGGCCCCGTCGTCTACGGCAGCCTCAACTGGGACGATCCGGCCACCGCCTCCACTGTCATCCAGGCGTCGATCCCGCCGATCCCGGTGAACCCGCGCAGCACGATGCTCGTCGGCTACGGGGTCAGCGACGCCCGTGGCGGGTTCACCTACGACGCGGCCCGCGACACGGTGGACCTGCACTGGCCCGCCGACGGCGACGCCGCGATCCAATACGGCACGATCGACCCTCTCGTGCACGCCATCGCCGGGCCCGGATCGGTGGTCACCGACACCAACCTCGCGGTGCCGTCCACCTGGCATCCGCTGGGCGGGGCGTCGATGGGTGCCGTGTGCGATCTGGAGGGGCGCGTGCAGGGCCAGCGCGGGCTGTACGTGCTCGACGGCGCGCTCATGCCCGGCAACTGCGCGGCCTGCAACCCGTCGATGACGATCGCCGCAGTGGCCGAGCGGGCGATGGACCGGATCATCGCCGCCGACGTCGGCTCCGTCATCTGAGCGCTGCAGAGGGCTCAGCGCCGCTCGTGGGAGGCGGGGATCGAGCCGAGCCGTCCGGCCTGGAAGTCCTCGAACGCCTCCAGCACCTCGGCCTTGGTGTTCATGACGAACGGCCCGTACATCGCGATCGGCTCGCGGATGGGTTCGCCTCCCAGGATGAACACCTCGAGCGCCTCGGTGCGCGAATCCTGCGTCCGGTCCGCCCGCAGCGTGATGTAGTCGCCCTCGCCGAAGACCGCCAGCTGCCCGGTGGTGACGGGATGACGGTCGGCGCCGGCCGAGCCGTTGCCGGCCAGCACGTAGGCGAGCGCGTTGAAGCGGCGGTCCCACGGCAGCGTCACCTCCGCCCCCGGCGCGACGGTGGCGTGGATCAGGGTGATGGGGGTGTAAGTGCTGCCGGGCCCCTCGTGCCCGTCCAGGTCGCCGGCGATGAGGCGCAGCAGGGCGCCGCCGTCGGGCGTGGACAGCAGCGTGACATGTTCGGAGCCGATGTCCTGGTAACGAGGATGCGCGCGCTTGTTGTCCCGCGGCAGGTTCACCCACAGCTGCACGCCGTGGAACAGCCCGCCCGAGACCACCAGGCGCTCCGGCGGGCGCTCGATGTGCAGGATTCCGCCGCCCGCGGTCATCCACTGCGTGTCGCCGTCGGTGATGCTGCCGCCACCGCCGTTGGAGTCCTGATGGTCGAAGACTCCGTCGATCATGTAGGTGACGGTTTCGAAGCCGCGGTGCGGGTGCCAGTCGGTGCCTTTGGGCTCCCCGGGCGCGTATTGCACCTCACCCATCTGGTCCATGTGGATGAACGGGTCCAGGAACCGCTGGTCCACGCCGGCGAACGCCCGCCGCACGGGGAAGCCCTCTCCCTCGTAGCCCTGCGGGGCGGTCGCCACGCCGAGTACCGGGCGCGCAATGGTGCCGGGTCCGGTCTTGTCGTCGGGGATCGCGCGGACGCGGGGCAGGGTCAACGGGTTGTCGACGGTGATGGCGGGCATGGCCACTCCTCGGGTCGTGGGGGTCTGCGGCAACGGCCGGTGACTACCTGATTCCCATAGTAGTTGCAGACGCAAATATCTGCTGCCCGGTGCAACGCCTGCCGGACGCCGGTATTCCCCGGTGCCGCCGCGGCGGCCCGGTACAGCACGAGGAGGTACTGCACACGGGACGGCGATTCGCCGTCAGTGCGATGAAATGCTGAACTAGGGGGCCGGGCGTGCCGCACGTTCGGCGCATGCCGCACAGGTCGACACGACGCGACGGGCGGGTCCCGACCCCGCCTCACGAATTTGATGGAGAGGCCGCAGACGATGGCAGACAATCCCGACACAGCCGACGGATCCGCAGACGTGGAGACCGCAGCACCGCCCGTGCTGGTCGAGCGCGAGGGGCGGGTCCTGGCGATCACGCTCAACCGGCCCGGCAACGGCAACGCCATCGACTTCCCGCTGGCCGAGGCGCTCACCGACGCGGTCCGGCAGGTGGACGACGAGGTCGGCGCGGTCCTGCTGCTGGGCGCCGGTGACCACTTCTGCCTGGGCGGCGACCTCGC
>CAYVJJ010000044.1:0-13586 GCA_964451655.1 uncultured Mycobacteriaceae bacterium
CGACCACGACGAGGAGAACGTCCGATGACCGCACCCGCGCACGCCGACGGCACCCCCGAGCACTTCGACGTGGCGGTGATCGGCACCGGCTCCGGGAACACGTTCCTCGACGAGCGGTACGCGCACCTGCGCATCGCGCTGCTCGAGGAGGGCGTCTTCGGCGGGACCTGCCTCAACGTCGGCTGCATCCCCACCAAGATGTTCGTCTACGCCGCCGACGTCGCGCAGTCCGCGCGGGGCGCCGCGCGTTACGGGGTGGACGCCCGTGTGGACGGGATCCGGCGCGGCGACATCGCCCGCCGCGTGTTCGGACGCATCGACCCCATCGCCGCCGGCGGGCGCCGGTACCGCATCGAGGACTGCGACAACGTCACCGTCTTCGAGGGGCACGCCCGGTTCGTCGCGCCCCGGACGCTGGATACGGGAACCGGGCGCATCATCACCGCCGATCAGGTGGTGGTGGCCACGGGTTCGAGGCCGATCATCCCCGATGCGATCGCCCGCGCCGGCGTGGACTATCTGACCAACGAGGACGCGATGCGGCTCGAGGAGGCCCCGGAGCACATCGTCATCGTCGGTACCGGCTTCATCGCCGCCGAGTTCGCGCACATCTTCTCGGGGCTCGGTTCGCGGGTGTCGATCATCGGACGCAGCGGCCGCATGCTGCGGCACCTCGACGACGAGATCTCCGCGCACTTCACCGAGCTCGCCGCGAAGCAGTGGGACCTGCACCTGTCCACACCGGTCCGCTCCGCCCGCCGCCGCGGCGACGGCACCGGCGCCGAGTTGGAACTCGACGACGGGACCGTGGTCTCCGGCGACGCACTGCTGGTCGCGGTGGGGCGCGCCCCCAACGCCGACCTGATCGGCGCCTCCGAGGGCGGCCTGGACGTCACCGACGACGGCCGGCTCGTCGTCGACGAGTACCAGCGCACCAGCGCCGACGGCGTGTTCGCGCTCGGCGACGTCTGCTCGCCGCATCAGCTCAAACACGTCGCCAACCACGAGGCCCGCGTGGTGGGCGACAATCTGCTGGCCGCCCGCGCCGCCGGCGGAGGCCCGGCGGAACTGCGGGCGGCGGACCACCGCTTCGTGCCGTCGGCCGTGTTCACCGACCCGCAGATCGCCGCCGTGGGGCTCACCGAGGCGCAGGCGCGCGCGCAGTACCCGGACGTCACCGTGAAGGTGCAGCGGTTCGCCGACGTCGCCTACGGCTGGGCGATGGAGGACGACGAGGGCCTGTGCAAGGTGATCGCGGACCGCACCACCGGTGCGCTGCTCGGCGGGCACATCATCGGCGCACAGGCGTCCACTCTGATCCAGCCGCTGATCCAGGCGTTGTCGTTCGGGCTCGGGGCCGCGGACATGGCGCGCGGCCAGTACTGGATCCACCCGGCGCTCACCGAGGTCGTGGAGAACGCGTTGCTGGGTCTCGAGCTGGAGTGACCCGACGACTGGAGTGACCCGATGACACGGGCCGGCCGCCCGGGCCCCGAAGTCTCCGTCAGGGTGCGCCCCGACGGCCGAACGACCCGGGCGGCTACCAGGGGTTGCTGCGCAGGATGATCTCGGTGGCCAGCCCCGCGGCCAACGCCTCGCCCCAGGCCTCCCGGTCGTCCCCTCCGGCGGCCGATCCCCCGGCGGGTTCGACCACCCGGAAGTCCGAGTACACGTGCCGGCCGCTGGCGTACGCGTGCGCCCGCGCCGCAGAGGACGTCATCACCAGCGTCGTCGCCACGTCCACAGCGGGGCAGCCCTGGTCCTGCACCCCGCCGTCCGCGTCCGCGACGGCCGGATGGCCGCCGTCGAGCACCACCAGGCTGCTCACCCGGCCGAAGTGCCGTGCCGCCGTCTGCCAGGCGGGCGCCGTCGCCGACCCGATCCCGACCAGGTTCACCCAGTGCAGACCGAGTTGGTCGAGCGCCGCCGCCACGTCCTCATGCGTCGGCACGTCGTCCTGTCCCGCACTGCAGTCCCAGACGAAACTCTGCAGCCCGGACGCCACGAGCCGCTCGGTCAACGGGGCCAGCCGCGGCACGGGGTCGTCGTCCGAGGGGCCGACGAGGATGAGCACGCCGGGTGCCCCGTCTGCGCCGTCGACGACGACGGTGCGGGCGTCGCCGCCGATGGTGATGCTCCGTTCGGTCATGGGAGACCACGGTACGCGGTGACGACCCGGCCCGGGGGCGGCTCCGGCAGTGCCGTTCGACACGCCCGCGGCCGACGGCCGATCGGACCCGCCGCTCCCGCGGCCGGGCCGGCGAGGCGTCAGGGGACCGTCAGGATCTCCGCCCCGGACTCGGTGACCACCAGGGTGTGCTCGAACTGCGCGGTCCACGAGCGGTCCGCGGTGACCACGGTCCACCCGTCGTCCCAGATCTCGTAGTCGACTCCGCCGAGAGTGATCATCGGTTCGATCGTGAACGTCATCCCCGGCTCGATCACCGTGTCCACGTTCGGTTCGTCGTAGTGCAGCACCACCAGCCCGTTGTGGAAGGTGGGGCCCACGCCGTGACCGGTGAAGTCACGCACGACGCCGTAGCCGAACCTGTTGGCGTAGGACTCGATGACGCGGCCGATGATGTTCAGCGCACGGCCCGGCTTGACCGCTTTGACGGCACGCAGGGTGGCCTCGCGGGTGCGCTCCACCAGCAGCCGCGCCTGCTCGTCGACGTCGCCCGCCAGAAAGGTGGCGTTGGTGTCACCGTGGACGCCGTGGATGAACGCGGTGACGTCGATGTTGACGATGTCGCCGTCCTCGATCACCGTCGTGTCCGGGATGCCGTGGCAGATCACCTCGTTGAGCGAGGTGCAGCAGGATTTAGTGAATCCCCGGTAACCCAGCGTGGACGGGTAGGCGCCGTGGTCGCACATGTACTCGTGGGCGATGCGGTCCAGTTCGTCGGTGCTCGTGCCCGGCGCGACGGCCGCCCCGGCCTCCGCGAGCGCCCCGGCCGCGATCGTCGAGGCGGTGCGCATCGCCTCGATGGTCTCCGCGTCCTGCACCCACGGCTCGCTTCCTTCACGCGCCGTGGGCTTCCAGGCGTACTCGGGACGCTCGATCGACTTGGGGACGGGACGTACGGGGGTGGGTTCGCCGGGGGTCAACGGTGCGCGTCGGGCCATGGCTACGAGCCTATCGCCGCCCGCTCCCCTCGTCCGCCGCGCCCCGGACCCGCTCTGCGGTGCCGGGGGATCACGGGAAGCTCTCTGCGCCACCGGCGTGGCGGGCGGGCGCGCCGGTGCGCCACGATGGGGACCGTGACCGAACCACCGCCGGTGCGCAAGACGTCCACGCGCCTGTCCGACGGGCGCATGCTGCACTATTTCGACGATTCGGAGCCGTATGTCTCCGGCCGCGCGACCCGCCGGCTCGACGACCCACGGCCGCCCCTCCCACGCGCACCGGCCGGGAAGCCGCGCTGGGATGCGCGTACCGGGGAATGGGTCACGATCGCCCCCGCACGCATGGACCGCACGCACCTGCCCGCCCCGGACGCGAATCCGCTGGCGCCGTCGGCGCCGGGGCGCCCGACGGAGATCCCGGCCGACGACTACGACGTGGTCGTGTTCGAGAACCGATTCCCGGCGCTGCCCGGTTGCGAGGTGGTCTGCTACTCACCGGAGCCCGACGCCGCCGTCGGCGACCTGCCGCCGCGCCGGATGCGCACGGTGATCGAAGCATGGGCGGACCGCACCTCCGAGCTGAGCGGGCGCGCGGGCGTGCGGCAGGTGTTCTGCTTCGAGAACCGGGGGCCGGAGACGGGGGTGACGCTGACGCATCCGCACGGCCAGATCTACCCGTACCCTTTCGTTCCCCGCGAGACGGAGACCGTCCTGCGCCGCATCCGCGAGCACCGGGAGGCCACCGGCGGTGACCTGCTACGCGAGCGCCTGCACTCCGAGCTCGACGACGGCCGGCGTGTCATCGCCGCCGACGAGCACTGGGCCGCCTACGTACCGTCTGCCGCGCGCTGGCCCGTCGAGGTCGAGGTGGCGCCGATGCGGGACGTGCCGGACATCCCCGCGCTGGACGCCGTCGAGCGCGACGGCCTCGCCCGGCTCTACCCCGGGCTCATGCGCCGTCTGGACCGCTACTTCACCGGATCGGACGGGTCGGCGGTCCCGCTCCCCTACATCGCCGCCTGGTACCAGGCGCCGGCCGTGCCCGGTGCCGAGGGTTTCCGGCTGCACCTGCGGATCATGTCGATGCGCCGCGCCCCCGACCGGCTCAAACACCTCGCCGGATCGGAGTCGGCGATGGGTGCCTGGATCAACGCCGCCGTGCCCGAGGAGATCGCCGCGCGGCTGCGGGAGCCGGCTCCGTGACGGCCACCCCGCCCGGCGTCCCGGCGATCTCCTCGCCTTGGCCGGCCGCTGACGGCGCGGCCCGTGCCTCGGCCCTGTTCCGATCGGCCTTCGGGTGTGAGCCCGACGGCGTGTGGTCGGCGCCCGGCCGGGTCAACCTGATCGGCGAGCACACCGACCACAACGGCGGCCTGTGCCTGCCGGTGGCGATCGGCCACCGCACGTATGCGGCCGTGCGCGCCCGGGGCGACGCGGTGGTCCGCCTCGTCTCCGCCCAGCACCCCGCCGAGCCCGCGGTGACCCGTTCCGCCCCGGAGTCGGGCCGACCGATTCCGGCCGCCCCGGGCGCTGCCGCCCCGCCTGCATGGGCCGCGTACGTGACCGGCGTCGTGAACGGGCTGCAGGCGGCGGCCCGTGGCTCCGGCACGCCCGCTCTTGCCGGGCTCGGCGTACCGCCCGGCGCCGACATCGCCGTCGACTCGTGCGTACCGGAGGGCGCCGGTCTGAGCTCGTCGGCAGCGCTCGAATGCGCCGTCGCCGCCGGCCTGGCCGAGTCGGCGGGCGCGGATCTTTCCGCCCCGCAGCTGCGCCGCGCGCTCGCCGCGGTCACCCGTTCCGCGGAGAATCTCGCCGTCGGCGTGCCGTCGGGCCCGATGGACCAGACCGCGTCGCTGCTGTCCTCCGCCGGCCACGCGCTGCTTCTCGACTGCGGCGACGGGTCCGCGACCGCCGTCCCGTTCGACCCCGCGGCGATGGGCGCGACCGTCTTCGTCATCGACACCCGCACCGCGCATTCCCTGGCAGACGGCGCCTACGCCCTCCGACGCCGCGAATGCGACGCCGCGGCACGCATGCTCGGCGTGCGGACGCTCAGCGACGCTGCCGTCACCGAGGGCGACCTCGCGCGCCTCGTCGATCCTGCCCTGCAGGCCCGCGCCCGCCACGTGCGCACGGAGAACGCCCGGGTGCGCGCCTTCATCGGCGAACTCGGAGCACCCGCGCCGTCTCCGGGGGTCCTGGGCGGACTGCTCGACGCGTCGCATGAGTCCCTGCGGCACGATTTCGCGGTGTCCACCCGGGAACTGGACCTCGCCGCGGCCGCCGCGCGCGACGGCGGCGCGTACGGGGCGCGCATGGTCGGGGCCGGCTTCGGCGGTTCGGTCCTCGCGCTGTCGCCCTCGGACGGCGACGGCGTCGTGCAGGCGGTCGCGGCGGCCTTCCTCGCCCGGGACCTGAGTGCACCGCGCTTCTATGCCGTGCACCCGTCGCCGCCGGCCCGCCGCGAGACATGACGGCGGCTCCGGCCCGCGGCGTTCACGCTCAGGCCATGTAACCGTCGGGAAGCCCGAGGAACATCCCGCGCACCACTGCGACCGCATTGTCCGAACTGCCACCGCCGACGATGAGCGAGGCGAACACGAGGTCCCCGCGGTAACCGGCGAACCATGCGTGCGAGCCGCCGTCGTATTCGGCCTCGCCCGTCTTGCCGTACACCTGTCCCTGGTCGGCGATACGCGCGCCGGTGCCGCTGGTGACCACCTGGCGCATCATCACGCGCAGACCGTCGACCATCTCGGGGGAGGGCGGCCGGCCCGCGCCGTCGACCTCCGTGGGGTGCCCGTCGATCAGCCGGGGCACCGGGGTGGAGCCGTGCGCCACCGTCGCCGCCGCCATCGCCATGCCGAACGGGGTGACCAGGTCCCTCCCCTGACCGAATCCGTCCTCGCTGCGCTGGACGATGTCGCGCGCGGGCTGCACGCTTCCGGTGAGGGTGGTGATCCCGTCGACCGCGTAATCGACGCCGATGCCGAAACGCGCGGCCGCGTCCGGCAGCGAGTCGGCCTGCATACGGCTGGCGAGGGTGGCGAAGGACGTATTGCAGCTGGCGGCGAACGCGGTGCGCATCGGGACGGTCCCCAGCGCGAAACCCGCGTAGTTGGGGATGGTGCGGGTTCCGACCGTCACCTCCCCCGGGCAGGGCACCATGGTGTCCGGGGTGGCCAGATCCTCCGCGATGGCGGCCCCCGCCGTGACGATCTTGAACGTCGATCCCGGCGGATACAGCCCCTGCAGGGCTATCGGCCCCTCCTTGTCGGCGGCATCGTTCTGCGCGACCGCGAGGATCTGGCCGGTGGACGCCTGGAGCGCGACCAGCACCGCCGCTTTGTCCGTGATACCCACGGCGTTCTGCGCGGCGAGCTGCACCTGCTTGTCGATGCCCACCCGCACCGCCGCCGCCGGGACGGGCTCCGTCTCGGTGAGTACATCCACTTGCGCGCCGTCGCGGTTGACCGACACCACGCGCCAGCCCGGCGTCCCGTAGACATCGTCGCGGACCACGGATTCGAGGTTGTCCACCACGTCGTTGGCGAGAAGCGGATCGGAGGGGATCAGATCCGGCTGTTCGGAGAGCACCACGCCGGGGAGGGCCTCGAGCTGCGGGCGCAATGCATCCGCCTGTTCCTCGGTGAGGCGGGTGATCGCGTAGTTGCCCGATGTGGAGGACGCGTACTCCGCGATCGACTGCGCCGTGACCGACGGGTCCGCCTCCCCGAGCAGACGTTCGAGCGCCGTCGCCGTGGATCCGAGCGCCGGCCCGGCCTCCGTCGCGTCCACCAGCACCTGCACGCTGATCCCCGGCACCAGCACCGGTGCGCCGTCGTGCCCGATCACCGGGGCCCGCGGCGCGGCGATGGTGCGCAACGACATCGTCTGATCGCCGCCGAGTCCGGGATGCACGGCTGCGGGACCCCACCGGACCCGCCAGTCGCCCGCGGTGCGCGCGAGCGACAGGGTGCCGGTGTACTTCCACACCCGGTCGTCCGGCAGGCGCCACTCGTAGGTGTAGTCCGCAGCGGCGACGGCGCCGTCGGTGCGGACCGCCCCGATCGAGGCCGTCATCGACTGCGCCTGCAGCCCGCTCCATGCGGACGCCAGCCGGGCCCGGGCCTCGTCCGGATCATCGGTCTGCGCGGCGGCGCCGTCCAGGTGGTGTTCGGCGAAGGCCGAGGCGAAGTCACGTGCCGCCGACCCGGCGGTCTCCGGCCCGGACGAGCACGCCACCGAGCCGAGCAGAGCCAGCACGACCGCCGCGAGCACCGTCGGGATGCGCCGCGGATGTCCGGGATCGGCCGACGCGGCCCGCGGGCGGTGAACATTCATCGCGGCAATGATATGCGGCCGGCCGGGCGCGTTCGCGAAGGCTCGCGCGCCGGCGACCGTGGTGCGTGCACGACACGCCCCGGACCGCTCAATCGATGAGGACCGTCGCGAACGTGGCCACCTGCCGGAAGCCGATCTTCGCGTAGGACGCCCGGGCCGGCGCGTTGTAGGAGTTGACGTACAGGCTCGGCATCCGCCCCTCCGCCTGCAGGTGGGTGCACACGGCCGCGGTGCCGCGCGTGCCCAGTCCCTGTGTCCGCAGGTCCGGCCGCACCCACACGCCCTGGATCTGGCCCACGCGGCGTGAGTAGGAACCGACTTCCGCCTTGAACAGCACCTCACCGTCGTCGATGCGCGCCCAGGCCCGCCCCGCCCGGATCGTCGAGGCGACGCGGTCGCGGTAGCCCCTGCCGCCGTCGTGCATCCGCGGGTCTATCCCGACCTCCTCGATGAACATCGCGACCGCGGCGTCCAGGTACGGCTCGATCTGGCTCATCGACACCCGCTGCACCAGCGGGTCCGGTCGTATCGTCACCGGTTCCTCGAGCACCAGCAGAGGCTGCTCGGGCCGGACCTCGCGCGCCGGACCCCAGCGTGCGTCGAGCGCGGCCCACATCGGCATCGCCAGTTCGCTGCGGCCCACCACCGAGGTGCACAGACGGGGACCGCGCAGCGCACGGTCCGCGAAGGCCTCGAGATCGTGGCGCGTACCGGACAGCGGCACCAGGTTTCCGCCGGAGAAGCACAGGGACCGTTCGGGGCCGCCCCGCGTCCACAGTTCCCCGCCCAGCGCCGCGTGGCCGATGCCGCGCTGTTCGACGCGTGCCGCGATCATGCATCCGGCGACCGGGTCGGCGTCCAGGGCGCGCAGCACCGCGTGGCGCTCGCGCGCCCCCAGGGTCCTGGTTCCCAGCAGCTTCAGCACGGGCCCACTCCGGTCGCCTGCGGGCCGCCCGCCGTCTCGCGCGGCCCCGTCGCCTTCAACATTGCCATGCCGGGGCGCCGTACGCCCGTCAACTCCGGACCGGGCCGCGGACCGGACTCAGGACACCGTCACCGACGGCCCGGCGCCGTCGGCCGGCTCACCCATCTCCTCGGCGATCCGCATCGCCTCCTCGATGAGCGTCTCGACGATCTGCGCCTCCGGCACCGTCTTGATCACCTCGCCTTTGACGAAGATCTGGCCCTTGCCGTTACCGGAGGCCACGCCCAGGTCCGCCTCGCGCGCCTCCCCCGGACCGTTGACGACGCAGCCCATCACTGCCACCCGCAGCGGCACTTCGAGCCCGTCGAGTCCCGCGGTGACCTCGTCGGCCAGCTTGTACACGTCCACCTGCGCCCGCCCGCAGGAGGGGCAGGAGACGATCTCGAGCTTCTTCGGCCGCAGGCCGAGCGACTGCAGGATCTGCGCGCCCACCTTCACCTCCTCGGCCGGCGGCGCGGACAGCGACACCCGGATCGTGTCACCGATGCCCTGCGAGAGCAGGGCGCCGAACGCCACGGAGGACTTGATGGTGCCCTGGAACGCCGGACCCGCCTCGGTCACGCCGAGGTGCAGGGGGTAATCGCACTGCGCTGCCAGCTGCCGGTAGGCCTCCACCATGGTCACGGGGTCGTTGTGCTTGACGGAGATCTTGATGTCGTGGAATCCGTGTTCCGCGAACAGGCCCGCCTCCCACAGCGCCGATTCCACCAGCGCCTCCGGGGTGGCCTTGCCGTACTTCTTGAGCAGGCGCGGATCCAGCGAGCCGGCGTTGACGCCGATCCGGATGGGCACCCCGGCCTCGCCTGCGGCCTTCGCCACCTCGCCGACCCGGCCGTCGAACTGCCTGATGTTGCCGGGGTTGACGCGCACCGCTGCGCACCCGGCGTCGATCGCGGCGAAGATGTAGCGGGGCTGGAAGTGGATGTCGGCGATCACCGGGATCTGGCTCTTGCGTGCGATCGCCTCGAGCGCGTCCGCGTCCTCCTGCCGGGGGCAGGCGACGCGCACGATGTCGCAGCCGGATGCGGTGAGCTGGGCGATCTGCTGCAGCGTGGCGTTGATGTCATGCGTTTTGGTGGTGGTCATCGACTGCACGGACACCGGGTAGTCGCTGCCGACGCCCACCTTGCCCACGTGCAGCTGGCGCGTCTTGCGCCGCGGCGCCAGGACCGGAGCCGGTCCGGACGGCATTCCCAGACCCACGGGGGTCGTCACAACAATCATCCTCTCGACGCGATGAGCACCTGCGCTCCGGCGTCTGCGCCGGGGCTCGCCTCCGATTGTCCTCCACCGCGGCCCGGGACTCCACGACCACCTGCCCGTGTGATGGTCCGCACAGCATTTCCGCGCCGCTCGTCCCGGCACCGCCGCGGCCCGACGGCCGCGGCGGCCCGGTCAGTACAGCCGTATCGGGTTCACGATGTCCGCCGTCACCGTCAGCAGCATGAAGCCGCCGAGCACCACCGCGATCGCGAGCGTGACCGGCATCAGCTTCGTGTAGTCCACCGGAGCGCCCACCGCCTTGCCGCGCATCCGCCGGATGCTGTTGCGGACCCGCTCGTAGAGCACCACGGCGATGTGACCGCCGTCGAACGGCAGCAGCGGCAGCAGATTGATCAGGGCCAGGAAGTAGTTCAGCTGCGCCAACAGGAGCAGGAAGCTGAACCAGGCGTCGTGCTCGACGAACTCGCCGCCGAGCCGGCTCGCCCCCACCACGCTCACGGGGGTGTCCTCGTCGCGCTGGCCGCCGAACACCGAATCCACCAGGTCCGGGACCTTGGACGGGAAGTCGATCAGCGCCTGCCAGCTGAGCACGGCGATCTCGCCGGTGAACTCCAGCGTCCCGGGCACGGCGGTGGCCGGGTTGAACTGTTTCGCCGGCGGGATGACGTTGCCGGCGCCGATCGCGCCGACGGTCTCCGCGCGGGTGGTGCCTGATTTCGGGTCGCGCACCAGCCGCTCCACCTGCTCGACCGTCACCGGGATCGTCAGCGTCTCACCACCGCGGTCGACCACGAACGGCACGGTGCCGGTGCTGTCGCGGACCGCCTGGACCAGGTCCGGCCAGGTTTCGACCGTCGTGCCGTCGACCTTCTCGACCACGTCCCCGGACTCCAGCCCGGCCTCCTGGGCGGGCCCCGGACCCTGACACGGCACCAGCGAGCCGTCAGGTCGCTGGGCGGGCGACGAACAGGTCAGTTCCCCCAGCTTCGTCTGGGGGGCGCCCACCTGCGGCAGGCCCCATCCCAGCGCCAGGCCGTAGATCACCACCAGCCCGATGAGGATGTTCATCGCGACGCCCGCGAGCATCACGATCACGCGCTTCCACGCCGGGAAACTGAACATCGCGCGGCCGGCCTCGTCCGGAGCGAGCTCGTCCATCGCCGTCATGCCCGCGATGTCGCAGAAGCCGCCCGCGGGGATCGCCTTCAGGCCGTATTCGGTCTCCCCGCGCCGGAACGACCAGATGCGCGGGCCGAATCCGATGAAGTACCGGCGGACCTTCATCCCGAACATCTTCGCGGCGCCCAGGTGGCCGAATTCGTGCAGCGCGATCGACACGCCGATACCGAGGGCGAACAGGATCACGCCGAGTACGAACACCATCGTCCGTCAGACCCCCTGCGCCAGGAGCCCGCGCGCCCGCCCGCGGGCCCAGTCCTCGGCTGCCAGGACGTCGCCCACCACCGCCGGGTCGGCCGCCCACCGCCCGCCCTCGGCGAGGACGTCGGCCACCGCCCGGGTGATGTCCGGAAAGCGGATCCGCCCGTCGAGGAACGCCGCGGCCGCCTCCTCGTTGGCCGCGTTGAACACCGCCGGCATGCACCCGCCCGCCATGCCGGCCTGCCGCGCGAGCCGCACCGCGGGGAAGACCTCGTCGTCGAGCGGCTCGAACTCCCAGGTGGACGCCGTCGAGAAGTCGCAGGCGGCCGCCGCGTCCGGGATTCGCTCGGGCCAGCCGAGCGCCAGCGCGATCGGCAGCTTCATGTCCGGGGGGCTGGCCTGCGCGATCGTCGACCCGTCGCAGAAGGTCACCATCGAGTGCACGATCGACTGCGGGTGCACCGTCACCGCGATCCGCTCATAGGGGACGCCGAAGAGCATGTGGGCCTCGAGCAGCTCGAGGCCCTTGTTGACCATCGTCGCCGAGTTGAGCGTGTTCATCGGCCCCATCGACCAGGTGGGGTGTGCGCCGGCCTGCTCGGGGGTCACGCCCTCGAGCGCCGCGGCGGACCAGCCTCGGAAAGGACCGCCCGACGCGGTGAGCACCAGCTGCGCCACCTCACCGACGGCGCCGCCGCGCAGGCACTGGGCGAGCGCCGAGTGCTCCGAGTCCACCGGCACGATCTGACCGTCGGAGGCGGTCGCCAGCACCAACGGGCCGCCGGCGATCAGGGACTCCTTGTTGGCCAGCGCCAGCCGCGCGCCCGTCTCCAGTGCGGCCAGTGTGGGCCGCAGCCCCAGCGAGCCGACGAGCCCGTTGAGCACCACGTCCGCCGGTACCGAGCGCACGAGGTCCTCGGCTGCGCCGTCTCCCGAGCGCACGGTGAACCCCAGCTCCTCCGACAGGCGCGCCGCAACCTGCGGGTCCGCGACGGCCACCTCGCGGACCCCGGTGGCCCGCACCTGGCGCGCCAGCAGATCGGCATCGCCCCCGCCCGCGGCCAGGCCCACCGCCTCGAACCGGTCCGGCGCAGCGGCCATCACCTGCAGCGCCTGGGTACCGATGGATCCGGTGCTTCCCAGCAGCAGTACACGCGTTCTCGTCACCGGACCATTGTCACCGAACCCCGCAGCCGCGGCCACCTCCGGTCATGCGGGGCCCGATCGGCCGCGCCGGCTGCCGGTCCTGGCGCAGCGCATGCGCGGTGCACCTTTACGACCCGGCGTCGTATCCGACGGCCGGATGTGCCACGATTGGGACACCGTAGTGACACCAGGAGGTTCGATCGTGGCCACACAGCAGAGCGTGCACCCCTCCCTCGAGAAGGCCATCGAGGAGTCCCGCGTCGATCCCGCCGACGAGCCGTCCGTCGGCTGGGGCTGGCACGGCCAGGCCACCAACACCTTCCGCATCGCCGGCTGGTTCTTCGCCGCGTTCCTCCTGCTGATGATCATCAACAACATCGAAACCGCCACAGCGATCATCTACCTGTGCGTCTCGGCGGCGGTCGTCGTCGGGTTCCTGCTGGCCGACCTGTACGCGCGCCACAACCGCTGGAACCGCTGAGCGCGGCATACGCACGGGGCCGACACTTCCGCACGAGGGCCGGCCGGGGATCCCCGGCCGGCCCTCGCCGTGTCGGGGCAGAACGACGGCGCAACCTCAGGCGTGGCCGGCCGTGGCCCCACGCCCCTCGACTCCAGGTCGAAGCTAGTCTTCAGCGGCGGCCAACTGCCCGCACGCCGCCGCGATCTCCTGACCCCGCGTATCGCGCACGGTGCAGGAAACCCCGGCCGCCCGGACACGGCGCACGAACTCGCGCTCGACCGGTTTGGGCGCCGCATCCCACTCGCTGCCCGGCGTGGGGTTGAGCGGGATGAGATTGACATGCACCAACCGCCCGAGCGCATTGCGCAGCCGCGTGCCGAGCAGATCGGCGCGCCACGGCTGATCGTTGACGTCGCGGATCAGCGCGTATTCGATCGACACCCGCCGTCCGGTGCGGTCGGCGTAGTACCGGGCGGCATCGAGCACCTCGGAGACGGACCAACGGTTGTTCACCGGAACGAGGGTGTCGCGCAACTCATCGTCCGGGGTGTGCAGGGACACGGCCAGCGTCACTGCAAGGCCCTCGTCCGCAAGCTTGCGGATCGCCGGGGCCAGGCCGACGGTGGACACCGTCACCGACCGCTGCGAGAGCCCGAAACCGTGCGGCGCGGGATCGGTGATGCGCCGCACCGCCGCGACCACCCGCTTGTAGTTGGCCAGTGGCTCGCCCATACCCATGAAGACGATGTTCGACAGCCGCCCCGGTCCACCCGGCACCTCGCCGTCGCGCATGGCCGCCGCGGCCGCGCGGACCTGGTCGACGATCTCCGCGGTGGACAGGTTGCGGGTCAGCCCGGCCTGTCCGGTGGCGCAGAACGGACAGGCCATCCCGCAGCCGGCCTGGCTGGAGATGCACAG